>NZ_JBJTER010000055.1:0-3055 GCF_046093005.1 Aestuariivirga sp. | reverse complement strand
CCCTCTCGATGACAAATGGCTCGAAAAACGCCCATTCCTTGTCCGACATCAACCCGCGAACCATCGCTGTTCTCCGCAAAGAACAGCCTTGAATCAGAAATCACGTGATTTGTGAATCCACTTTGTCAACACCACCTAGGCTCTCCAACCGGAGCGGTTCACTGAACTGAGACTGGCTACCCGGACGGCGCAGGAAAACGACAAGAGCGCGTGCAATTCTCAGAGCGACGGCACGTCCATGATCTGCTTCGACCATTGCGAGCGACATATCGATCCCCGTCGTGACGCCCACCGACGTCCATATGTGATCGGATTGTACGTAGACCTGGTCGGGCATCACCTTGACCTTTGGAAATCTGGTTCGCAGCCGGTCGCACCAACGCCAATGGGTCACGGCCTTCCGGCCATCCAGAAGCCCCGCCTCCGCCAACAGGAACGCACCGATGCAGATCGACCCGATCCGCCGCACCCGCGCCTGTGCGGATCGGAGCCAGGCGAGGAGGCGCTGATCGCCGAGCATGGTCAAGCCGTCGTCCGCGCCAGGTACGAGCAATGTGTCGATTGCATCTATATCAACATCGTAGAGCCTGCATGTGACGAGCTCAACTCCACAATCGAGGGCGACTTTGCCTCCGTCAGGTGAGGCGAAAATGACGCTGTAGAGCGGCTGCCCGTCGACAGCGCGAGCTTCGTGAAAGACTTGAGCCGGCCCCATGGCGTCAAGGCTGAACGTCCCATCGCACACAAGGATCGCGACCTTATGCAGCTTAGTGGAGAACGTGGCAGAAAATGAGGTCAAATTGTCCTCCCAATCTTCCCGCAGAAGGTTACCCTAAGGCGAGGAAGTTAAGAAAGCAGTAACTGTTGCGGGGAGCTCATGGATTTTCAGTTGATGGTTGCTCTCATCGTATTTTTGTTCCCACTTGCCTACAGCCCCGGGCCAGGTAACGCGTTCTTCGCTTCGATCGGCGCCGCCAATGGATTGCGAGCAGCAGTTCCCGCTCTTATAGGATATCATGCGGCAACTTTCATTGTGACGGTCATGATCGGCATGGGGGCTGGGCTTCTGTTCCTGTCAGAGCCCCGTGTCGCACGCACATTGTCGATTCTTGGTGCTGCTTATGTCTTCTGGCTGGGATACCTGTTCCTCAGAGCCTCCATGGAGACTCAGGCTAGCCGCCGCAGCAGCGGCGCGCCTGTATCGATCAGGTTCGCCGACGGGGCGCTGATCCTCCTGTTTAATCCGAAGGCGTATTATATCATCGGGTTATTGTTTACACAATTTCTGGTTCCGCCGAATGTTGGTCTTGCGGCGGTATTGAGCATTACTGCGATTTTTACTTTGAACAATCTCGTCGCCTTTGTCGTGTGGACGCTCGCCGGCGCCGCCATCGCGCGTCTTTTCACAAGCGAAGGGGCCAACCGGCGCGTCAATCTCCTATTCGCGCTCTGCATGATCGGCGTCGGCGTGTGGATGCTCATCCCGGCTCTCACAGGATGAATTCTCCACCTGTTTCCTTACATCCCCAATCAAGAGGCAAGACAACAATGTTTGATCGCAGCGAAGCCCAGGATCACGTTACTGACGAGTATGGCGGCCGCTTCCGGCGTCTCTACCCTTGGGAAGGCGTAGCGTCGCCGCCATGGGGCGGCGCGATAATGACGATCGCGCCCGGCGATAGTTCGACTCCCCACAATCACGACGAGGAAGAGACATTCATCTTCCTCTCAGGTGAAGGCGTCATGTCCGTCGATGACGAAACTCGGCGCGTCGGCAAGGGAGATGTCGTATACCTCCCGCGCTTCTCCAGGCATCTCGTGAAGAACGTGTCTCCAGATAATTGGAGGTGTTATGCGTCTGGTGGGGTGCCCCACGCACCGGTTCTCAATTTTGATCGCGTGAGGAGATTCTGGTGACCGAAACCTTCATTGTTACCGCTGTACAAGAACAGTAATCACCTGACAGTTGCCGCTCGCTGACGCGGGTCAGGCGGCGATGTGGTCTTGGCGTTTTCTGGGCTTTGCTTTCTCCTTCTGTTTCGGTTGCGGTTTGGGCAGGCCGGCGATGAAGACGGTCTCTGGCGTCCTGCCGTTCATGCCACGGCCCTGGTGGGGACGTTTCGTGTTGTAGCCGGCGAGGTAATCGTCGAGAACCGCCTGCATTTCGCCGATGGTCTCGAACCAGGTCCGCCGCCCTTCGACCCGGAAGTGCTCGTCGAGCAGGGTGCGGCGGAAGCGCTCGGCGATGCCGTTGGACTGCGGCCGCTTGACCCGCGTAGTCCGGTGCTCGATCTCTTCCAGTTGCAGGAACAGCTCGTAGGGATGCTGGTCGGGGCGGCCGCAATATTCCCGGCCATTGTCGGAAAGAACCACCTCGATCCGGGCGTTGTGGGCCTCGAAGGCGGGAAGTACGTCGGTGTTCATCAGGTGCACGGCGGTGACCGGCAGCTTCGAGGAATAGAGCCTCGCCCAGCCATAGCGCGAGTGGCAGTCGATGGCGGTCTGCAGATAGACCTTGCCGACCCCCTTGAGGGCGCCCACGAAGAAGGTGTCGACCGCCACAAGGCTGCCCGTATGCGGGGCCTCGATGTGCCGCTCGCGGAACTCAGGGCTGAAGCGTTCGAGAAGCCGGATCTGCTCGTCCTTCAGTTCGATGCGGCGTTCGGCCGTCTCCCTTTCGAGCCGGAGCAGGCGTTCGTGCCTGGTGGCCAGGCCATGGCGCAGCCATACGCCCCGCACCCCGCCGGAGGACACTTCGATGCCCTTCAGCCGCAACTCCTGCTCCACCCGTGTCGCCCCGTGGCAGGGGTGCTCAAGGGCGTGGGCGAGGATGGCGGCCTCGATCTCGGGGGCCACCCGGTTGGGATGCGGTCCCCGGGCGCCGGGCAGCCGGTCAATGAGGCCATCCGCGCCGTAGGTCTGGAAGTTCCGCCTGATTTCATAGAACTGCTGCCGGGAATAGCCCATCAGCTTGCAGGCCTTGGAAACATTCGAGAGTTCTGAAGCAAGCTCGAGCAAGGAAAGCTTCCGGCGTGCTATCTTCTGGTCCGTGGTC
>NZ_JBJTER010000054.1:0-19691 GCF_046093005.1 Aestuariivirga sp. | reverse complement strand
GCTCAAGGGGGCGGGCGTGACGGGGGCTGCCAGTTCGCGGATGCGGGCCAGCAGGGCAGCGTCGCCGAGCTTCGCCGCAGCCTTGGCGATGAAGCTTTCAAGCTCGGGGTTCTCGGTGGCCTGGACGAGTCCCAAATGCCGTGATGGCAAGTTGAGGCCGGGGTCGTTCATGATCATGCCGGTCACCTGGTTTCCCAGCGCGCCGGATAGCAGGGCTGCGTGCCGCGGGCTGGCCACGCGGTTGAGGATGACGCCGGCCAGATCGATGTCAGGCCGGTAGCTGGCGAAGCCATGGACCAGCGCCGCGGCCGATTGCGCCTGGTGGCGGCAATCGACCGTCAGAACCACCGGCAGGCCCAGGGCGAGCGCCAGATCGGCGGTGGATCCGCCGCCGCCCGCCGGGCCGTCGAACAGGCCCATGACGCCCTCAACGATGACCAGATCGGCATCCCGGGCAAGCGCGGCCAGCAGCCCCCGCAGCCGGGCGGGCGGCATGGCCCAGGGGTCGAGATTATAGCAGGGCCGGCCGGTGGCGGCCTCGTGGAAGCGGGGGTCAATGTAGTCAGGCCCTGCCTTGGCGGACGCCACCCGCAACCCGGCATTGCGGAAGGCCCGCAGCAGGGCGAGCGTCACCAGCGTCTTGCCGCTGCCGGAGGCCGGCGCGGCGATCAGAATGGCCTTGCAGGGGGTCACGCCAAGTCCTTTTGTTTCCTTGGCTTTAAGCGCGAAGTCAGGGGCTTGGGAAGGGGGCAGCCTCAACCGACCGGTCTGCCTCCGGCCGTGCTATAAGCGGCGAATCATGAGCAAGCATGTTTCGCCGCCGCAAGGCCCCAATGAGATCGAGAAGATCGACCTGAAGGACGCGCTCGAGGAGCGTTACCTCGCCTATGCGCTGTCCACCATCATGCACCGGGCACTTCCCGATGTGCGCGACGGGCTGAAGCCGGTGCACCGGCGGCTGCTGCATGTGATGCAGCTGTTGCGGCTCGACCCCACCGCCGCCTTCAAGAAATCCGCCAAGATCGTGGGCGACGTGATGGGCGGCTATCACCCGCATGGCGATCAGTCGATCTATGACGCGCTGGTGCGCCTCGCCCAGGATTTCTCCTCGCGCTACCCGCTGGTCGACGGCCAGGGCAATTTCGGCAATGTCGATGGCGATTCCGCCGCCGCCTACCGCTACACCGAAGCCCGCATGACCGATGTGGCCAAGCTCCTCCTCGAAGGCCTCGACGAGGAGACCGTCGATTTCCGCCCCAACTACGACGGCTCGCTGCAGGAGCCGGTGGTGCTGCCCGGCGCATTCCCCAACCTGCTCGCCAACGGCTCCTCGGGCATCGCGGTGGGCATGGCCACCTCCATCCCGCCGCACAATGCGGCTGAGCTCTGTGACGCGGCGCTGCATCTCATCAAGTCGCCCAACGCCAGCAACGAGAAGCTGCTCCAGCTCGTCCAGGGGCCGGATTTCCCGACCGGCGGCATCGTCATCGACGGCCGCGCATCGATCATCGATGCCTACAAGACCGGGCGTGGCGGCTTCCGGGTGCGCGCCCGCTGGCACCAGGAAGAGCTGCCGCGCGGCATGTGGCAGGTGGTGGTCACCGAAATCCCCTATCTCGTGCAGAAGAGCCGGCTGATCGAGAAGATCGCCGAGCTGCTGCTGGCCAAGAAGCTGCCGCTGCTCGGCGACGTGCGCGATGAATCGGCCGAGGACATCCGCATCGTGCTGGAGCCCAAGAGCCGCACGGTGGACCCGACCCTGATGATGGAACAGCTGTTCCGCAACACAGAGCTCGAGTCCCGCATCCCGCTCAACATGAATGTGCTGAGCGGCGGCAAGGTTCCGAAGGTGATGAGCCTCGCCCAGGTGCTGCGCGAATGGCTCGATCACCGCAAGGAAGTGCTGGTCCGCCGTTCCAATTTCCGGCTGGCCGAGATCGCGCGGCGGCTGGAAATCCTCGAGGGCTATCTCGCCGCCTATCTCAACCTCGACGAGGTGATCCGCATCATCCGCGAGGAGGAGGAGCCGAAGCCGGCGCTGATCAAGCGTTTCTCTCTGACCGACAACCAGGCCGAAGCCATCCTCAACATGCGTTTGCGGGCGCTGCGCAAGCTCGAGGAAATGCAGATCCGCGGCGAGCATCAGGCGCTGTCCAGGGAACAGAAGGCGCTGAAGGCGCTGCTCAAGTCCGGCGACGAGCAATGGGCGAAGATCGCCGCCGAGATCAAGGCCGTGAAGGAGAGCTATTCCAAGAAGACGCCGCTCGGCCGCCGCCGCACCGATTTCGCCGAGGCTCCCGAGATCGATCCCGATTTCGAGCAGGCGATGATCGAGAAGGAGCCGGTCACCGTGGTGTGCTCCGAGAAGGGCTGGATCCGGGTGATGAAGGGCCATCTCGAGGATTTCTCAAGCCTTGCCTACAAGGACGGCGACCGCGGCCAGTACGCTTTCCACGCCATGTCGGCTGACCGGGTGCTGCTGTTCTCCTCGTCCGGCAAGTTTTTCACCCTCGATGTCGGCAAGCTGCCGGGCGGGCGCGGCCATGGCGAACCGGTGCGGCTGCTGTGCGATCTCGATGCCGCGGATTCGATCGTCGCGCTGTTCGTGCATGCGCCGGGCACACGCCGCCTCGTGGCCTCGACCGACGGCGATGGTTTCATCGTGCCGGAGGACGACTGCCTCGCCACCACCCGCAAGGGAAAACAGGTGCTCAACGTCAACACCCCGGCGGAGGCGGCGGTCTGTACGGCGGTGCCGGAAGCAGCAAGCCACGTCGCGGCGATCGGCGAGAACCGCAAGCTCCTCATCTTCCGCCTCGACGAGGTGCCGGAGATGGCGCGCGGCAAGGGCGTCCGGCTGCAGCGCTACAAGGATGGCGGGCTCAGCGATGCCAAGGCCTTCAACCTCAGGGAAGGCCTGACCTGGACCGATTCCTCGGGCCGCAACTTCTCGGTCACCGACCTCAAGGAGTGGATCGGCGAGCGCGCCCAGGCCGGACGGATGCCGCCCAAGGGTTTCCCGCTGCGGAACAAGTTTGGATGATCCGCCGCGTCCTGCTGTGTCTGCTGTTGTGTTGGCCGTGGCCGGCGCTGGCGGCGGACGGCCTCTGGCGAACGCTGCAGGAACCTGGAGCGATTGTGTTGTTCCGCCATGCCAATGCCCCGGGCACCGGCGATCCGCCGGCGTTCGACCTCGATAACTGCGCCACGCAGCGGAACCTCGACGGGCGGGGCAGGGCCGAAGCCAAAGCCATCGGCGCGGCATTCCGCCGCCATGGCATCGAAGCGGGGATGGTGTTGACCTCGCAATGGTGCCGCACCCGCGACACCGCCGAGCTTGCCTTTCCTGGCCGTGTCTCGGAGCAGCCCGCTTTCAATTCCTTCTTCGGCAACCGGGCGGCGGAACCGGCGCAAACCGCGGCCGCGCGGGCTATTCTTCGTCGCTGGCAGGGGCCGGGCGTACTGGTCGTGGTGACCCATCAGGTCAACATCGCCGCGCTTACCGGCATCGCCCCCCGGCCGGGCGAGGGCATCATTCTGCGGTCCGAAAACGGAGCATTGCGGGTGGTGGGGCGGCTGCCGCCGCCTGAACTTGCGCCATGAACTGCCGTTAAGGTTGCATTATTATTCCCTCGCGTAAGCTTTGTCGGTTAGGGCCGCAAACTACTTCATCCGGACCAAGAGTACATGACGGAAAAAATCCACTGGATTGGCAATGGACGTTTTCTGCCGGAAGCGCCTGACCTGGAGGCGGCGGCAGGCGAGCGGGACCTGTTGCAGCGGCGGGGGCTGGTCAAGATCGTGGAGGGCAGCGATGGCGCCACGGTACGCTGGAGCATGTTTTCGTCCAACTGGTCTTCACTCTATCTGACGGCGGAGTGGCTGTCGGAGCTGAGAGGGCCATTCCAGCTCCAGTATTATTCGGCGGGCTGGTTCAACGAACGCCATGAGCAGTGCTGGACGGCCGCTGACCGCATCCGCCAGCTGATCGCCAAGAGCGATGTTCACCTCTCGCAAACCGTCTATATCCAGAAAGCGGGCAAGGCGCGGGGCGATGTACCGCCGCTGTTGCAGAAGGCACTGAAGGACATAAACGTCAGTGAGGACTGCTCAATCGATTGCGCGTTTGATCCCAAATCGCAGAAATTCCGGGTGGCCAGAATCGGCGCGCAATCAACCATCGCCAAGCTGTGGGGGCTTAACCCGGTCTGCTATCCCTGTCTTTCCGGGCATTCCTACGACCAGGCCGTGAGCCGCGCCTATCCGGAAGTCTTCCGCACCGGCGAGCCACGTTATGACCACATCTATGCGGCGATGGCCTCAACCCGCGGCGAGGTCGTTTGGGTGCCATACCAGCGGGTGGTGCTGCCGCTGCGCCAGGAGCGCAACAGGCGTGCGGTCCGCGTGGTTACGGCACTGGCGAAGGTTGATATTTCGCCTCTGTAGTGGCCATTTCGGCGATCGAGAATTCAAGATGCCGGCGCAGCGCGATACCCACCCACTCGGCCTGTTCGGCCCCGTCCGGCTCCCACTCCCAGGTCAGGAAGCTCTGCTCGAGATGGCCGTAGCCCATGCGCACCATGTGGCCGCGGGTGGCCATTGACTGGCCGGTCAGCGCCCAGATCGCCTCCGGCTGCCACTTCACCATGGCCAGCATCATGCCGAGCCGCGGAAACACCGGGAAACAGCCCTTGGCGTGTTTGTCGATCCACAACTCTCCGTGGTAGACAATGCGTCCGCGGATCAGGTGCGAAAGCGAGTGTTCCGGCGGCATCACGGCGCGCGGCACGATCATTTCGCGCCGCTTCGCGTAAAGCCCCATCATCCAGCCCAGCACCCACTCAGCGAGGTTGGGGTCGGCGTCATCGAGGCGAAAGGCCTGGAGGCCCACGGTCTTGCCGTCCCGGTCGTTGACCGCCATCCAGAACCCGCGCTCGCTCAGGCTGCGACACGCTTGCGGATCGAACATGGGCGAAACATCGGTACCGCGCAGCCGCTGCCGCTCGCGAACGAGTTCGCTGAAATCGGTTGAGATCCGGAAATCCAAGCCAAGTCCCCGCCCGTCCTCAATCAGGTTGGCGATGGCCGTGACAGTTCGCAGTGGATCGGCCAGCCCTGTATCAGCGCCTAGAGGTTGTACGCCCTGTAGCCCAACTGTCAACGCATACATGGTTTGGCCCCCCTGTCCGACCAGGGCATCAGATGAGTTCTCAAGATCCCCGGTTCCAATAGTTCAACGACAACGTTAATTTTCTCTAAATTTGAACGTAACGTCAACTCAATTTATAGGTGATTTTCACGATTACGTTTCGCCTTCTGCTTTTCAGTTCTGGCCCTGGCTCACCATAAGCCGCCACCAGCTGTGGGCGAATACCGCCACAATCACCACGGTGCCGCCAAGCACCACCCGGGCGGAAGGGACTTCGCCAAACAACAGCCAGATCCAGACGGGGGTCAGCAGTGTCTCAAGCATGAAAAACATGCCGACATCGGCTGACGGCAGCACCCTCGGGCCGCGCGCCAGAAGCGCGGTCGCCAGCGGCATAGTCACCAGCCCGTTCAGCCCCAGCCAGAACAGCGCCGGCATTCCCAGGGCGCCGGCATTCCACATCTGCTGGAGCGACACCTCGAAAAAGAACACAGCAACCAGAGCGGCGGAAAGGCTGCCGAGCGCGAGGCTGGTCGTCACCTTTTTCCCGGTGGCGCGGATGATGGTGAGGATGGAGGCGGAACAGAAGGCCGAGAGCAGCGCCATGCCGTCGCCGGCCCAGTTACCGGCATAAATGCTGGTCGAGGCGATGATTGCGGCGCCGAGAAAAGCGGCGCTGGTTGCCGCCCATGTGTAGCCGTGGACGCGTTCGCCCAGCAGGACACGCGACATGGCCGCCGCGATCAGCGGCGTCAAGGCGATCAGGAAAACGACGTTGGCGGCATCGGTGTGTGCCACCGCGCCGATATAGGACATGTTTCCGATGGTGCTGAAAAACGCGACGGCAATGCCAGCCAGGCCCGCCACATAGGGCGTCCTGTCGCCCTGCGCCCGCATCATCATCCAGCCAGCCGTGATGGTTGCGAACAGCAGCAGGCCGCGGACAAACACCATGGTCCACTGATCTGCCATGGACAATCGAAGCAAGGGCAGGTCTAGGGTGAACAGCAAGCCGCCAAGCGCGGTGACCGCGAAGGCCACGCGCACTTGCCTGTCCGACGGCAGTTCTGCTGCTGACATATCAGCTTCGGCGGTAAGGGCTCATGACCGCCGCACAGAAGCTGAGACCGTTCGTTACGTCAATCTATCAGACTTACTATGTTTTCAACTTCTGGTTTCTTTATGGAGAACCCAGCCATCGGCGGTCAGGCGCTCCTGTGGCAGAAAGCGCGCCTTGTAGTCCATCTTGCGCGATCCCCGAACCCAGTAGCCAAGGTAAAGAAACGGCAGACCGAGCCGGCGCACCCGCGCGATGTTGTCGAGGATCATGTAGGTGCCCAGGCTGCGGCGGCGCTCTTCCGGATCATAGAAACTGTAGATCATCGAGATGCCGTCGCCCAGGATGTCGATCAGCACCGCGCCGGCCAGCCGGTTGCCATCGCTGCGAACGCGGTATTCAACCAGCCGGCTGTCGACGAAATTGTCATCGATCATCGCCGAGAAATCCAGAACCGACATGTCGGCCATGCCGCCATCGCTGTGGCGCTGGTCTATGTAGCTGCGGAACAGGGAATAGTGTTCCGAGGTGGCCTCGCTCTTTACCACCGTGGAATCGATGTCGGCGCTGGCCTTGAGGGTGCGCCGGAAACTGCCGGTGAGCGCGAAGGTATTGACCGGAACCCGCACCGAGACGCAGGCGGCGCAACCGTCGCAGGCCGGGCGGTAGGCAATGTTCTGGCTGCGCCGGAAGCCGCCCTGGCTCAGCTGGGTGTTGAGGCTCCGCGCATCATGGCCCACCAGATGCGTGAACACCTTGCGTTCAACCCGTCCCTGCAGGTACGGGCAGGGCGAAGGCGCCGTAATGAAGAACTGCGGGAAGTTCCGCCGCTCGATACTCACGTCAGTCCGCTCCGAATAGGCGATGCCGGATACAATAATGCCATGGCTGGCGGGTCATGCAAGGCTTACTCCCGCCCGTCAATTGATTCCGGAAGGCTGATCGCCTAGGACATAGCGTTTTCCAGAGGAAACAGTGGGATGCGGGCAGCATGGATCGGACTGGGTGTAATGGGGTTCCCGATGGCTGGCCATCTTGTAACCCGCGGTGGAGTTGATGTGACTGTCTACAACCGGACCGCGGCCAAGGCCGAAACATGGGCCGGGACTTTCAAGGGCAGGGCAGCCGCAACGCCCGCGGCAGCGGCGGAAGACGCGGATTTCGTGTTCGCCTGTGTGGGCAATGACGACGACCTTCGCCAGGTCACCATCGGCGACGACGGAGCGTTCCACGCCATGAAGCGCGGCGCGGTGTTCGTCGATCACACCACCGCCTCGGCGACCGTGGCGCGCGAGCTTCATGCCACAGCCGCCGCCCGGGGTCTCGGCTTCGTCGATGCCCCGGTCTCCGGCGGCCAGGCGGGCGCTGAGAACGGCGTGCTGACGGTGATGTGCGGCGGCACTCCCGAAGACTATGCCAGGGCCGAACCGCTGATCGCGTATTTCTCGCGCATGCGGAAGCTGCTGGGGCCGCCGGGGTCGGGCCAGCTTGCCAAGATGGTGAACCAGATCGCCATCGCCGGGCTTGTGCAGGGGCTGGCGGAGGCGGTCAATTTCGGCATGAAGGCAGGGCTCGACATGGAGGCCGTGGTCGAGGTGATCTCCAAGGGTGCCGCCGGCTCGTGGCAAATGGAAAACCGGCACAAGACCATGATCCAGGGCAAGTTCGACTTCGGCTTTGCCGCTGACTGGATGCGCAAGGACCTTGGGATATGCCTCGATGAATCGCGCCGCAACGGCGCGCCGCTGCCGGTGACGGCACTGGTCGATCAGTTCTACGCCGAGGTGCAGAAGCTGGGCGGCGGCCGCTGGGACACGTCCTCGCTGATCGCCCGGTTCCAGAACCTCGACCGTGCGAAATAGCCTCAGGACCTGAGGGTTCTCGCGACCTCCACGGCGAAATAGGTGAGAACGCCGTCCGCCCCGGCGCGCTTGAAGGCCATGAGCGCTTCCGGCACCACCTTCGCGGGGTCGAGCCAGCCGTTGCGGCAGGCGGCCATGATCATCGCGTATTCGCCCGACACCTGATAGGCGAAGGTCGGGACCGCGAAATGCTCCTTCACGCGGCGCACGATGTCGAGATAGGGAAGCCCCGGCTTCACCATCACCATGTCGGCGCCCTCGGCGATATCCAGGGCCACCTCGCGGATCGCCTCGTCGCTGTTGGCGGGGTCCATCTGATAGGTGCGCTTGTCGCCCTTCAGCGTGCCCGACGAGCCCACGGCATCGCGGAACGGGCCATAAAAGCCGCTCGCGTATTTGGCGCTGTAGGACATGATCTGCACATGCTGCAGCTTGCGCTCTTCGAGCGCCGCGCGAATGCGGCCGATGCGCCCGTCCATCATGTCCGAGGGCGCGATGATGTCGCAGCCGGCATCGGCTTGCACCAGGCTTTGCTTCACCAGCGCTTCGAGCGTGGCGTCATTGAGAATGTCGTCGCCCTCCATCAGGCCGTCATGGCCGTGGCTCGTATAGGGGTCGAGTGCCACATCGCACATGACGCCGATGCCGGGCACCGCCTTCTTGATGGCCCGCACCGCCTGGCACACCAGATTGCCGGCGTTGAACGCCTCGCGGGCATCGGCGGTGCGAAGTTCCGGCGGCGTGTTGGGAAACAGCGCCACCGCGGGAATGCCGAGGTCCGCCGCTTCCTTAACCTTATCGACCAGAAGATCGACCGAGTAGCGGATGACGCCTGGCATCGAGGGAACCTCCTCGGTCCGGTTGCTGCCCGGAATCACGAATACCGGCCAGATCAGGTCATGGGGGGTCAACGTGTTCTCCCGCACCATGGCGCGCGACCATGGGGTGCGGCGGTTGCGGCGCATGCGGATGGCGGGAAATGCGGGGCTGGCATCGGTTGGCTTGGTCATGGCCATTGTCTAACAAGACTTGGCGCGCCTCCGCAACCGGCGCCGCACCGGCAGGCTGCCGAGGAGGAATCTATAAAGCCTAACGCGCGTTCATCCAACACTTTGTAATTCTAAGAAGATGTTTACTGATCTCGTTGAGCGCCCCTTAAGCCGCGAACCCTAGTCTCGCGCGTCATGGGGACTGGTCCGGAAGAAGCCAGACCCAGGGTAATCTTGAGGTCGTCATGCAGATTGAGCCAACGGGGATGTTGCGTCTTTCGGCGGAAGCCGAGGCGGTGGATTGCAACCCAGTCAAATTGAAGTATCTCGATGCCTTGAACCTGATCGAAAGGCTGCACCGGCGCCTGCTGGAAGTCATTAAGGATGATTTCGAGCGCCATGGCGAACCCGAGGTCAATCCGGTGCAGGCGCTGCTGCTCTACAATATCGCCGATGCCGAACTGACCGCCGGCGAACTGAAGAGCCGCGGCCACTATCAGGGCTCCAACGTCTCCTACAATCTGAAGCGGCTGGTGGAGGCGGGGTATGTCCACCACGAACGCTCTTCCACCGACCGCCGCTCGGTGCGCATCCGGCTCACCGACAAGGGCAAGGCCATCCGCGCCCGCGTCGACGCGCTCTACGACCGCCAGATGCTGGCGGTGGAACAGGTCGCGGGCCTCGGCGCCAATGAACTCGACCAGATCAACAAGTCGCTTGGCCGGCTCGAGCGCTACTGGACCGACCAGATTCTGTACCGGCTCTAGCCGCCTTTCCGCCTTCCGCCCTGCAAGCGGCCCGAGGGACCGTGTTGTGGCAGAAATGCCGCAATACGGTCCCGAACCTTTTCCGCATCTCATTCTCGCCGCAATTGCCGGGCCAATCACGGCTCCGGCGAGGCCGGTTTTTGACGAGTCTGCGCGCAACTGTTATGGGAAAAGCCGGTGACGGGCTTGTGGCCTGTTTTGTTATTGTAGGGGCAGTGAGGTTCTTGATGAAAGTTTGGGCGTTGGCGTTCTCAGGTTCTGTCGGGCGGGTAGGGGCACTGGTCCTGTTCGGGTTGCTGGCCGTTGCCGTGGCATATCCCGCGCCGGCGCTGGCGGAACAGGAGAACTCGATCTTCTCGCAAATGAAGCGGAAGAAGGATGACGTGGCGTCTCCCGGGTCCAACGCCGCCAACGCCGCCAAGAACGCCGGGTCAGGCGTGGCATCCACCACCGAGAGCCGGATCGTCAATGACGGCAGCATCGCGCCCTTTATCACGCCCGACAGCGCCGCCAGCATGCAGGCGATGGCCGACAAATACGCCAGGATCGTCGCCGATGGCGGCTGGCCGCAGGTGAACCGCGGCAAGCTCAAGAAAGGGTCCAAGGGCAAGCCCGTGGCGGCGCTGAACCAGCGCCTGTTCATCGAAGGCTACCTGCAGGCCGAAGCCACGCAGGGCGAATTCGCGGAACTCTTCACCAGCGCCACCGAAGATGCGGTCAAGCGCTTCCAGGGCAATCACGGCCTCAAGGTGTCCGGCGTGATCGACGCGCCCACCCAGGCGGCGCTCAATGTCTCCGCGGCGGCCCGCTTCGCAACCATCCAGGCGAACCTGCCGCGTCTGGCGGAGTATTCGAAGGGTCTGGGCAGCCGCTATGCCGTGGTCAACGTGCCGGCCCAGCAGATCGAGACCGTGAGCGACGGCAAGGTCTATTCCATCCACAACGCCATCGTCGGCCGGCCGTCGCGCCCCACCCCGGTGGCGATGACGCCGCTGACCGTGATCCGCTTCAATCCCTACTGGAACGCGCCGGCCTCAATCGTCGAAAAAGACATCCTGCCGCGCATGATGTCGAAGGGCCCCTCCAAGATCATGGCTGAGATGAACATGAAGGTGTTCGAAGGCGTCGGCGGGCCGGAGATCGATCCTGACTCTGTCAACTGGCGCAAGGTGCGGGTGGATGATTATCATTTCCGCCAGGAGCCGGGCGGCACCAATGCCATGGCGACGGCGAAGATTGAATTCACCAGCCCCTTCGGCATTTATCTCCACGACACGCCGGAGCCGCATCTGTTCAAGACCGGTAACCGCTTTTATTCTTCGGGCTGCGTGCGCGTCGACCAGGTCGCGGTGTTCATCGACTGGGTGCTGCGCGGCCAGGACGGCATCGATCCAGCCCGCATCGCGGCCCTTGCGGAAAGCAAGGAGCGCCTCGATGTCGAAATCGCCGATGCGCCCGAGCTGCGGGTGGCTTATCTCACCGCCTGGCCCGCTAATGGTGGCGTGGTTGCCTTCCGCGGCGACGTTTATGATCTCGATGGCACCGGTTTCGTGACCGGCCAGCCGCTGCCAGTGGGCGAGAAGCTGGACGGGAAGCGTTACGTTCTGAAGCCATTGCCGCGTCTGCAGGAAGACATCGATACCGATGATGGGCTGGGCTTTGCCTCCCTGTTCCGCCGTAACGACAAGAACGACGTTTTGATGCCTGGCCAGATGCGCAAAGGCGGCGACAGCCTGATGGACGTATCCGGCCTGAAGGCGAAACAGGAAGCCGAACTCAAGCGAAAGCAGAAGGAAGCCGAGGCCAAGAAGAAGGCCGAGGAACTGGCCGCGCGCAAGAAAAAGGCGGATGAGCTGGCGGCCAAGAAGAAGGCCGATCAGCTGGCCGCCAAGAAAAAGAAGGAAGAAGCCGCCGCCGCCAAGAAGAAGGCTGACGAGAAGGCGAAGCTTGCCGCCAAGAAGAAGGCTGACGAAAAAGCCAAGGCCGCGGCGGCAAAGAAGAAGGCGGACGAAAAGGCGAAGCTCGCCGCCAAGAAGAAGGCGGATGACAAGGCCAAGGTTGCGGCCAAGAAACCCGCCACGGCGACGGCCCAGGCGCAGAAGAAACCCAGCGCCACCGCCACCGCCAAGAAGGCGCCGGCCGACTGCAAGCCCGGCAAGGATGGCAAGCTGCCCGCCGGCTGCCCGGCCCCGGCCGCGGCCAAGAAGCCGCCGGCTACGGCCAAGACCGCCGCCGCCAACTAGGCCGCAGCCCCGCGCGTCACGGCGGGCGGGGTTACCAAAGATGCATCTGGACCTCGGCCCGGCAATCTGCGATGGCCCCCGCATCGTAATGGTCCTGTTTGCCAAGGGGATACAGATTCATGCTCAAGAGAACCGCCGAAGCCATCATCAGGCCCGCCCGCAAGGCTGCGAAGAAGAAACCCGCCGCCAAGGCGAGAAAGCCGTTATTCCCCGGCTTCTTCAAGGATGCGCTGGCCAAATCCGACCCGAAGATCGCCAAGGCGATTGCCGCCGAACTGGGCCGCCAGCAGCATGAAATCGAGCTGATCGCCTCCGAGAACATCGTCTCCCGCGCCGTGCTGGAGGCCCAGGGCTCGGTGATGACCAACAAATATGCCGAGGGCTATCCGGGCCGGCGCTACTACGGCGGCTGCCAGTATGTCGACGTGTCGGAGCAACTGGCCATCGACCGCGCCAAGCAGCTCTTCAATTGCGCTTTCGCCAATGTGCAGCCGCATTCCGGCGCCACCGCCAACCAGGCGGTGTTTTTCGCGCTGCTGCAGCCCGGCGATACCTACATGGGCCTCGACCTGGCCTGCGGCGGCCATCTGACGCACGGCTCGCCGGTCAACCAGTCCGGCAAGTGGTTCAAGGTCGCGCCCTATAAGGTGCGCGAGGACAATCACCTGATCGACTATGGCAAGCTCGCGGAACAGGCGCTGGCCGTGAAGCCGAAGCTGATCATCGCCGGCGGCTCCGCCTATCCGCGCATCATCGATTTCAAGCGCTTCCGCCAGATCGCCGATTCGGTGGGAGCGTTGCTCATGGTCGACATGGCGCATTTCGCTGGCCTCGTCGCGGGCGGCGTGCACCCGAACCCGCTCGATCATGCGGATGTGGTGACCACCACCACCCACAAGACGCTGCGCGGCCCCCGCGGCGGCCTCATCCTCAGCCGCAATGAGGATCTCGGCAAGAAGTTCAATTCGGCCGTGTTCCCCGGCCTGCAGGGCGGCCCGCTCGAGCATGTGATCGCCGCCAAGGCGGTGGCGTTCGGCGAGGCGCTGAAGCCCGCCTTCAGGAAATATGCGAAATCCGTGGTGGACAACGCCAGGGTGCTGGCCCAGGCGATGATGGACGGCGGTTCGGACCTCGTGTCCGGCGGCACCGATACGCATCTGACGCTCGTCGACCTGCGCAAGAAGGGGGTGACCGGCAAGGCCGCCGAACAGTCCCTCGGCCGCGCCTATATCACCTGCAACAAGAACGGCATTCCGTTCGATCCGGCCCCCTTTACCATCACCTCCGGCATCCGGCTCGGCACCCCGGCCGGGACCACGCGCGGTTTCGGCGCCGCCGAGTTCCGCGAGGTAGGGGCGCTGATCAACGAGGTGCTGGACGGCCTTGCGAAGAATGACGAGCAGGGCAATGCCAAGGTGGAAAAGGCAGTGGCTGCCAAGGTCAAGAAGCTGACGGCGCGCTTCCCGATCTACTGAGGCGGGGCTGGGGCAGGGGGCCGGACCCCCTTGACCCCACCCGGCCTCTCGCCCAAGAGAGGGGCCTCGCCATCATTCGAGTGCCCATCGCTTGCGCTGCCCGTTCTGCTCAAATGAAGAAACCCAGGTGAAGGACAGCCGTCCCACCGAGGACGGCACCGCCATCCGCCGCCGCCGCTATTGCCCTGATTGCTCGGGCCGATTCACCACGTTCGAGCGCGTGCAGCTGCGTGAGCTGATGGTGGTCAAGAAAACCGGCAAGCGGGTGCCCTTCGACCGTGACAAGCTGATGCGCTCCATTCAGGTTGCGCTGCGCAAGCGCCCGGTCGACCCGGAACGCGTGGAACGCATGGTCTCCGGCATCGTCCGCCGCCTCGAGAGCCTGGGCGAGAGCGAGATCAAGTCCGAGACCGTGGGCAAACTGGTCATGGAAGCCCTCAAGATGCTTGATGACGTGGCCTATGTGCGGTTCGCGTCCGTCTACAAGAACTTCCGCGAAGCCAAGGATTTCGAAGAGCTTCTGGGCGAGCTTTCCGGCGAGGACGACAACGGCGAGACCGGTGACAACTGACGACGCCCGCTGGATGGACCAGGCCCTGCGGCTCGGCCGCCGGGCGCTCGGAACCACCGCCGAAAACCCCAATGTCGGCTGCGTGATCGTCAAGGACGGACGGCTCGTCGGTGCCGGCTGGACAAAGCCCGGCGGGAGGCCGCATGCCGAAACCGAAGCGCTCACCATGGCGGGTGCGGCCGCCCGCGGGGCCACCGCCTATGTGACGCTGGAACCCTGTGCTCATCACGGCCGGACCGGGCCTTGCGCCACGGCGCTGGCGGAAGCCGGTATCGCCCGGGTGGTGACGGCCATCGAAGACCCCGACCCGCGGGTGTCCGGCGGCGGCCACGCCATGCTGCGCCGCGCCGGGGTGGCCGTCGAAACCGGCCTGATGGCGGCGGAAGCCAGGCGCGACATGGCGGGCTTCCTGAGCCGCATCACCCGCAAGCGTCCGCAGGTCGTGCTCAAGCTTGCGCTGTCCGCCGATGGCAAGATCGCAGCGCCTGGGGGCGGGCGCACCGCCATCTCCGGGCCGGAGGCCTGGGCGCGGGTTCACCTGCTGCGCGCCCAGTGCGACGCGATCATGGTCGGCATGGGCACTGTGCTGGCCGATGACCCGGCGCTCACCTGCCGGCTTCCCGGCCTTGAACACCGCTCGCCCCGGCCTTTCGTGCTGAGCCGGGGCGGCCAGCTGCCGCCGGGATCGCGGCTCGCCTGGCGGGGCGCCGAGGTGCTGGGCGGAGCGCTTGCGGATGTGCTCGCGGGCCTTGGCAGCCGCGGCATCAACCGGCTGATGGTCGAGGGCGGCGCGCGGGTGGCGCGCGGGTTCCTCGAAGCGGGGCTCGCCGATGTCGTCTATCTCATTCGCGCGCCGCTGGCGCTGGGACCTGCGGCGGTTGACGCGCTGGCCGGCCTGCCGCTCGCTCTGGCATTGCAGCCATTCGCGGCGCTGGCGCAGGAAAAGCTTGGGGACGACCTGCTCACCGTTTATGACACGCGCTCGTAGAGGGTTTCATGTTCACCGGCATCATCACCGACATCGGCACCGTGCGCGCCGTCGCCAGGGCGGGCGATACGCGTTTCGAGATCGCCACCGCCTATGATCTGGCGACGGTGGACATCGGCGCTTCCATCGCCTGCAACGGCTGCTGCCTCACGGTGATCGAGAAGGGCGCTGGCTGGTTCGCCATCGAGGCCTCGGCGGAGACGCTGTCCAAGACCACGCTCGGAAGCTGGGGCACGGGAACCCGGGTCAATCTCGAGCGCGCCCTGAAGATCGGCGATGAGCTGGGCGGGCACATCGTGTCGGGCCATGTCGAAGGCCTGGGCGAAATCCTGTCGATCACGCCGGAGGGAGACTCGAAGCGTTTCCGCATCCGCGTGGCGGGAGCCCTGGCGCGCTTCATCGCGCCCAAGGGCTCGGTTGCGGTCGACGGCACGTCACTCACCGTCAACGAGGTCGAGGGCGATCTCTTCGGCGTCAACATCATTCCGCACACCCAGGCGGTTACCACCTGGGGCGCGATGGTTGCGGGCCAGCCCGTGAACATTGAAATCGACATGCTGGCGCGCTATGTGGCGCGGCTCACGGAGTACCGTCCGACATGAAGACCGAGAAGACCGAGGCCGCCATCACGCCGACGCGGGCCAATCTGCTGATCGTCGAGGCGCGTTTCTACGGCGATATCTGCGACGAGCTGTGCCGGGGCGCCATCGCCGCCGCGGAACGCGCCGGCGCGACATGGGAGCGGCTGGCGGTGCCTGGCGCGCTGGAACTTCCAGGCGCCATCGCCATGGCGCATGAGACCGGTCTCTATCACGGCTATGTGGCGCTGGGTTGCGTGCTGCGCGGCGAGACCTCTCACTACGACATCGTCGCCAATGAAAGCGCGCGTGGCCTCATGGACCTGACCCTCGAGGGCCTGTGCATCGGCAACGGCATCCTCACCTGTGAGAACGAGGCGCAGGCCTGGGCGCGCGCCAAGACCGACGACATGGACAAGGGCGGCGGAGCAGCCGAAACCGCACTCGCCATGATCCGCCTGTCACGGCTGATGCGCCGCAAGGCGGCTGGCCTCGACGCGAAACCCGCGCCGTGACGGCCAAGGCGCCAGAGGCGTTGCCGCAATCCCGCCGCACCGCGGCGCGGCTCGGCGCCGTGCAGGCGCTCTACCAGATGGATATTTCCGGCTCCGATGTCGGCGAGACGCTGGCCCAGTTCTCATCCCGGGCCATGGGCGAGGATTTCGAGAACGGCCAGTGCGGCGAGGCCGACTACCGCCATTTGCGCGAGGTCGTCGACGGCGTGGTGCGCGAGCAGCCCGCGATCGACCCCGCGGTCGACCGCCTGCTCGACAAGGCCTGGCCGCTGCACCGCCTCGATTCCACGGTGCGCGCCATCCTGCGGGCTGGCGCCTTCGAACTGATGTTCATGCCGCAGGTGCCCGCGCGCGCCGCGATCAGCGAATATGTCGATGTGGCGGATGCCTTTTTCGGGCCGGAGGAGCCGCGTTTCGTGAACGGCGTGCTGAACAGCCTGGCGCGCCAGACGCGGCCGGACGAATTCTCGGCATGACCGCGGAGGCGATCCCATTCGATGACGGTAAGGCGCGCCGCAATGCGGTGATCCTGGCGCTGGCACAAGCTTTCTATGGCGCGGCCTACACCGCCCTTGTCGTCACCGCGGGGCTGGTCGGCTCGCAGTTTGCGCCAAGCACCGCCTGGGCCACTTTGCCCGTATCGATGGCCATCGTCGGGTCGGCGATCACCACCTATCCCATGTCCATGTTAATGCGGCGGACCGGCCGGCGCAGCGGCTTCGTTCTGGGCTCTTTGCTCGGCGCAGCGGGCGGTGCAATCGGCGTCGTGGCGATCTATGACCGCAGTTTCGAGCTTTTTCTGGCGGCGTGTTTCCTGATGGGCGTCTATCAGGCGTCCGCCTCCTACTACCGCTTCGCGGCCGCCGACACGGCAAGCCCGGAGTTCCGGCCCAAGGCCATATCCTGGGTGATGACGGGCGGCATCGTGGCGGCGCTGGTCGGCACGCTCATGGTGATGGGCACCGTCGATCTGCTGGCGCCCGTTACCTTTGCCGGCACCTGGGCGCTGATGACGCTGCTGGCGCTTGGCGGCTCATTGATCCTGTTTGCCGTTGATATTCCGCTGAACGAAAAACATGATGCACCGAGCGGGCGTCCTTTGTGGGTCATTGCCCGGCAGACGCGCTACATGGTGGCGGCGCTTACCGGCACGCTGGCCTATGGCATTATGGTGCTGGTGATGACGGCGACGCCAGTCGCCATGCTTGGCTGCGGTTTCTCGGTGGCGGATTCGAGCTGGGTCATTCAATGGCATGCGCTGGCCATGTTCCTGCCCAGCTTCTTCACGGGCAATCTGATCGCCCGGTGGGGAGCGCAGCGCATCGCCGCTTGCGGCATGGCGCTGATGATCGGCGGCGGCGTAGCTGGCCTGCTGGGCGTCACCTTTGGCGATTTTGCCGTGATCATGATCCTGCTGGGCCTCGGCTGGAATCTGAGCTTCATCGGCGCCACGACCATGCTCACCGAAACCTACAGGCCCGAGGAAAAGAACAAGGCGCAGGGGCTTAACGATCTTCTGGTGTTCGTCACCACGGCGCTCGCCTCGCTGAGCGCCGGCAAGCTGCTCGCCTGGTTCGGCTGGCAGGGCGTGATCTACGCCATGTTCCCCATGGTCGCGCTGGCGCTGGCCATGCTGGTCTGGCTGTCGCTGTCGCGGCGGGCGCGCTCCGCGGCGGGCTGAGAGCCGAGCCAGCGTCCCAGACGCCAGGCGAGGCGGGTCACCGCGAGGCCGGCGGCCGCCAGCCATGTCAGCAGCGAGACCGCCCATATGGTGGCCGAGGTCATCACGCTGGCCACCGCAAGCGCCCCGCCGGTCAGCGCCAGCACGCCACGCGTCGCTTTGCCAAAACGCGCCGAGAGCCTGGCCATCACCGACAGGTCCTTGGCGGATTGCGCGGTGGCAAGCGCCGTGAGCGTCGCCCGGTATCCGGCCTTGCTGCCAATGGTAGCTATGTCGGTTCCAATGCCTTCCAGCGAAGAGGCGAGGCTCTTGATGGCGCGTTTGTCCAGCGCATCGGCGGCGCGCGCGGTCAATTCGCGGGCAAGCCCGGGCGAGAGTTTTCCTGCCCGTTTCGCGGCCTTCAGCATGCTGAGCCCGGCGCGGGCGGGCAGCGCCGTGCCGGCGGTGGCATAGGTCGCCACGCTGGCGCCGAGCCCGATTGCCGCAAGCCCCGCCAGCAGCGGGTCCACCGCTTCGCCCGATACGAAACGCCCGGCCTCGCGGTAGAGATCGCGCACATCGCCGAGCCCGGTCAGGTCCCCCGCCACCGCGCCGGCGAGGGCGGCTTCGCTGGACGCATCGCCGGTGAGAAAGCCGTTCCAGGCATCGGCACCCAGCCGGTCGAACGCCGCGGCTTCCGCCGCCGCGACCCTGGCTCTGAGCGTTTCGGGAAGCGCCACCCCGCGCGCCTCGGCCAATGCGGCGAGGCTTGCCGCAAGGTCTTCGTCATCAACCGCGAGGGCCGCGACGATGGCCGCCCGGTAATCCGCCGGCCTCTGGCGCGACAGGGCATAGTCGGCCACCGCCGCCTCATCGCGCGGGCCTGCCAGAAGCCGGATGGCCTCCGCGCCGGGCTTGAGCGCCACCGCGCCGGCCGCCACGGCCATCAGCATCAGGAAGGTTGCAATCCACCGCCTCATGGGGTTCTGGGTCCTTTCGCTCCCGCGCCCCTTTGGAGCCCGGCAAGCCGCCGCTTTCATGGCGCGGCCGTGGCGGTGGAAAGGCTTCAAGGGTCGTTCTGACGGTTGCGCTCCGGGCTTCGATTTGGCATACCGCCGTCACCGTCCGGGGCAGGGGTAAGGGAAGCATGTTTCCGTCTTCTGGGGCCTCGGAGAAACATTGAGCAAACACAAGGGTTTATCATGACCACTGCACTCTGGCTGATCGTCCTCGCGGGGGCGCTCTCCATCGTCTACGGAATCGTCACGACTCGCAGCCTCATGGCTGCCGATGCCGGGACGGCCCGTATGCAGGAAATCTCGGCTGCCGTGCGCGAAGGCGCCCAGGCCTATCTCAACCGCCAGTACCTGACCATCAGCGTCGTCGGCGTCGTGATCTTCATTCTGGCGTGGATCCTGCTCGGGGTATGGTCGGCGATCGGCTTTGCCATCGGTGCCATCCTGTCGGGTGTGGCAGGCTTCATCGGCATGAATGTTTCGGTCAGGGCCAATGTGCGGGTTGCGCAGGCGGCCACCAAGTCGCTGGCGGGCGGCCTTGACCTCGCCTTCAAGGCGGGCGCGGTGACCGGCCTTCTGGTGGCCGGGCTGGGCCTGCTCGGCGTCACCCTTTATTTCGGCTTCCTCAAGGACTCGCTCGGCTTCGATCCGACCAGCCGTACGGTGATCGACGCGCTGGTGGCGCTGTCCTTCGGCGCCTCGCTGATCTCGATCTTCGCGCGCCTTGGCGGCGGCATCTTCACCAAGGGCGCGGATGTGGGCGGCGACATGGTGGGCAAGGTCGAAGCCGGCATCCCCGAGGATGATCCGCGCAACCCCGC
>NZ_JBJTER010000053.1:0-7863 GCF_046093005.1 Aestuariivirga sp. | reverse complement strand
AACCAGCGCGGCACGGCGGAGCAGTGGATCAAGGAGGGCAAGAACGCGGTGAAGTGGACGCGGCTGTCCTGTGGCACGATGAAGGCCAACGCCGTGCGGCTGCAGCTTCACGCCCTGGCCTACAACCTGTCCAACTTCCTTCGCACGCTCGCCCTGCCGGAGGAGATGGAAAGCTGGTCGCTGACCACGATCCGCGAAAAGGTGGTGAAGATCGGCGCGAAGGTGATCGCCCATGCCCGCTACGCCGTCTTCCAGATGGCCGTGGTTGCCGTGCCGCGCGATCTATTCCGGCGAATCCTCGACATGATCGACGATCTGCGACCGCGAGAGCCGACACCATGCTGACGGTAGGAAGCGGTCGCGCGAAGCCGGCGACAGGCGAAGTGCGCCCGCATTGTTGCAAAACCAGCGAGGATCGCACGACTGGGACGTGGCATGGCGGTCAAGCCGACGATCTTGCTGCGACGGACGTTTTCGCTACGCGCCTCCACCTTCCAACGGGACCAAGGCTGGGCTATTCTGCCGTCAATCGGAGTCGGAAGGGCCGCCTATCTGGGAAATGTTGGATGAAACATGGCCCAGGTCGGCCCATCCGGCGGAGAACGGATCGACGTTCGGACCGAGCGTCTCCTCGACCAGCTGGCGTAGTTCCGCGATCAACGCATTCAACTCCTGCGCGCAGCTTGCCTCTTTCGACCAGAAGAGGCTGACATGCAGCTTCGAGAGCGCAGTCTGCCTGAACGGAGCTACGAGATCGCCCCACCGGATAGCGTCGGCCACGTTGATGCGCTCCCCAAGGGCGACGCCATGGCCGTCGCGCGCGGCGAAGTAGGCTGCGGAGGAGCTTTCGAACTGCACGCAGCGGTTTGGATCGAACTCGCCGCCCCCCGTCAGCCGGAACCATTCGCGCCATTCGGCAACCAGCTGCCTGGAGACCAGCAGCGTGTGGCTGGCGAGGTCCGAAGGCGTTCGCAAAGGTTGGGGTCCGGACAGAAGCTTGGGGCTGCAGACCGGAGTGTAGACTTCGCGGAAGAGCCGGGCCGATCCGCCGCGGTCCGCCTCGGCCGGCGCGAACTCATCGGAGAGGATCATCAGGTCTGCGCCTCTCGGCAAGATGGCGGCTCGGCGCAGGCCAAGGTCGATCTGCACCTCATGGCGCGGCAGCACGGCCTTCAGCCTCGGCAGCCTCGGCAGAAGCCATTGCGTGCCGAAGGTGGGCAGCGCGTGCAGATGGACGAGTCCACGCATCCGCGCGCTGCCGCGGATGGACTGCGTGGCGGAGCGGATCTGGTCCAGGCTGATCGACACGCGCTCGAAGTAGCCCTTGCCGGTTGGGCTGAGCCTCACGCCCGAGGCGGTGCGCTCGAACAGCGCGACGCCAAGCTCGCTCTCGAGCATGGCGATATATCGGCTGATGGAGCTCGTCGAGGTCGACAGCCGTTCGGCGGCCCGCGTGAAGCTCTCCGCGTCGGCGGCTGCGTGGAAGGCGCGCAGAGCGTTCAACGATGGCAGGTCGTCGTGGCGGGCCAAGGCTGCGCCCCTCTTCTCATTTTTAGAACACTAGGTTCTCGCTTCTCTTTTTGCAACCTTCTAGCAAGGTCGTTTACCAGTCCTCCCAAGACGTTGAGGCCGAACGGCTGCGCAAGTCGCGGCCATGGCGCGTCGCATCAACCGTCGGAGGGCCGCATGCGCAAACTCGCTTTCACCTTGCTCACCTGGCTGTCACTCGTTTCGCCTGCCCTGTCGCAGGCGACCGACGGCGGGACGATCCGGTTCGCCACCGAAGGCGCCTACAAGCCGTGGAACTTCAAGGAGGCCGACGGCAAGCTGCAGGGCTTCGAGATCGACATCATCAACGAGGTCTGCGGACGGCTCAGGGCGAACTGCACGACTGTCGCATCGCCCTTCGACGGCTTGATCCCCGCCCTCAACGCCTCGCGCTTCGACGTCATCGTCGCCAGCCTGACCATCACGGCGCGCCGCCGGGAGGCGATCGACTTCACACGGCCTTACGCGAACTCCGCGCGGACGTTTTACGTGACGCCGGCAAGCTCCGTGCGGGCCCTCAGCCTCGGCCTGGACGACATCGACCTCGACGCGATCGGCCCCAATGAGACGGAGGCGTTGAACCGTCTGCGCACCGCGCTTCGCGGCAAGGTGGTTGGCGTCCAAGTCAGGACCACGCTCGAGACCTTCCTGAACAAGTATCTCACCGGCGTGGTGCAGGTGCGCACCTACGACACCCAGGAGAACGTGGACCTCGACCTGGAAGCCGGCCGGCTCGACGTCGCCATGGCGAACACGGCCTACACCATGCCTGCGATCAAGGACGGCAAGAAGTTCACGCTGATCGGGCCGCGATTTCGCGGCGACGTGTTCGGCGAGGGCCAAGGCATGGGCGTCCGCAAGGCCGACGGCCAGCTGCGCGCCCGGCTCGACGCCACGCTCAACGCGATGCTGGCCGACGGGACCCTTCGCCGGCTATCCGACAAGTGGTTCGGGTTCGACCTGATCCCCGTCATGTGACCGACGCCTCCGCCGGTAGGGCGCGGTGAACCTTCAGCTTCTGTCGTTCGGGCCGCAGGGCTGGGCCGACGAACTCCTGCACGGCCTTGCGGTCACCGCCGCGACGTCAGGGGCCGCGTTCGTCCTCGCCTTGCTGTTCGGAGCGCTCGGCGCCGCGTCGAAGCTGTCCGGCTCTTGGCCCCTGAGGGCGCTGGGCCAAGGCTACACGACCGTGTTCCGCGGCGTGCCTGAGCTCCTGGTGCTCTACCTCGTGTTCTTCGGCGGGGACATGCTTCTCTCGGCGGTCGCGCAGACCGTGTTCGGCGTCGGCGGAGGCTTCAAGACGCCGGTCTTCGCCGTCGGCGTCCTGGCCATCGGCATCTGCGCGGGCGCCTATTGCGCGGAGGTGATGCGGGGCGCGGCGCTCGCCGTGCCGCGCGGAGTCCTCGAGGCGGCGGACAGCCTCGGCCTCACCCGGTGGCAGAGGTTCAGGCTCGTCCTCGCGCCGATCGCGCTGCGGATCGCGCTGCCAGGCCTCGGAAACATCCTTCAGATCACCATCAAGGAAAGCGCGCTCATCTCCGTCGTCGGGCTCGCGGAGCTGTTGAGGCAGGCCGCCGTCGCCGCCGGCTCCACGCGCCAGCCCTTCACCTTCTACATCGCGGCGGCCTTCCTGTTCTACGCGCTCACCCTCCTGATACAGGTTGGGACCCGGCGCGTCGAGCGCAGGATGCGGCGGGCCTGACATGGACCTTGGATTGATCGCAAGCTCGATCGGACCCCTCGCGTCCGGGGTCCCCACGACCCTGGCGCTCGCCGCGGCGGCGCTCGGCATCGGCTTCGTGCTGGCGGTGCTGATCGCGCTCGGACGGCGCTCGGGCGTGATCCTCGTCGAGGCGCCCTGCCGCTTCTTCGTCTCGTTCATGCGGTCGACGCCGCTGCTCGTGCAGATCTTCATCGTCTATTACGGATCGGGCCAGTTCGCGGCCGAGCTTCGCGCCTGGGGGCTGTGGCCCTATTTCCGCGATCCGTGGTTCTGCGCGATCCTGGCGCTCTCCTTGAACTCCGCCGCCTACGGCAGCGAGATCATCCGCGGCGGTTTGGACTCGGTCGACCGAGGCCTCAAGGAGGCCGGCCTGTCGCTCGGCCTGACGCGGATGAAGCTGTTCGTCCTCATCGAGTTTCCGCTCGCGATCCGGCAGGCGCTGCCCGGCTACGGCAACGAAGTGATCTCAATGATCAAGGCCACGGCGCTCGCGAGCACGATCACCATCGTCGAGATCACGGGCGTGGCGCGCAACCTGATCTCGGAGACGTTCCGCCCGCTCGAGATCTTCATCGTCGCCGGCGGCCTTTACCTCGTCCTGAACGCGTTGGCCGCTTTCGCGATCGCAACGCTTGAGAGGCGGCTGGCACGGCACCGGCAGGCGGACCCAGCCGCAGGCAAGGCGACGAAGGCACGCCCGCTCGCCGCCGCAACTTTGACGGAACCCGTACGATGACAAACACACGTCAACACGCCGCTCCCCCACAGCCTGTGACCGGCCGGTCGCAGCCGCGCTACGCGGGCGTTGCCACCTTCATGAAGCTTCCTCTCATCGACGCGGAGGACGCCAGCGGCGTCGACGTCGGCTTGGTTGGAGTGCCTTGGGACGGAGGGACCACCAATCGCCCCGGCGCGCGCCTTGGCCCCCGCGAGATGCGCGGTGCCTCGACCCAGATGCGGTCCTACAACGACGCGACAGGGATCGAGCCCTACGCCATCGCAGCCTGCGCCGATCTTGGCGACGCGCCTGTAAATCCGCTCGACTTTGCCGGCACGCTGGCTTCGATCGAGCGCTTCTTCGCGTCGCTGCGGAGCCAAGGCGTCCGGCCGGTCACGGCGGGGGGCGACCATTTGACGACTTTGCCGATCCTGCGGGGCCTGCACGCGGGAACGCCGGTCGCCCTGGTGCACTTCGACGCTCATTCCGACACGGTCGACCGTCAATTCGGCGTGTCGCTGCTTGGTCACGGGACCGTCTTTCGCCGGGCCGTCGAGGAAGCGCTGATCGACCCCGCACGCTCGATCACGGTCGGCCTGCGGGGCGGTTCCTACGCCGCCGACGCGCTGGACTGGACGCGCGAACGAGGATTTCGCCTTGTCTTCGCCGAGGAGGCGCACGAGCTGGGTCCCCGGCGGCTCGTCGAGGAGGTCCGGCGCCGCGTCGGCGACGGTCCGGCCTACGTCACCTTCGACATTGACTGCCTCGATCCCGCCTTTGCGCCGGGAACCGGCACCCCAGAGATCGGCGGCCTCACAACATTAGACGCGCAGATAATGGTGCGGGGGTTGACTGGCCTTGACGTAGTTGGCGCCGACGTAGTCGAGGTCGCACCGCCGCTCGACCCGTCCGGGCTCACGACGCTCACGGGCGCGACCTTCATGTGGGAGCTGCTGTGCGTCGTCGCGGAGGCCTCGCGCCGCGCCCAAACCTGACATACGAACCGTCTTGGGAAAGTCAATCATGGACAAAGTCTTTCCGCCGGGGCTCATGCGGACCCACCACCGCGCGGACGTGAGCTTCACGCACGGCGAAGGGCCATGGCTCTACGCCTCCGACGGCCGGCGTTTCCTGGACTTCGTCTCGGGCATCGCCGTCAACAGCCTTGGCCATGCACATCCCGAACTGCTGGCCGCCATCTCACGGCAGGCATCGCGGCTGATTCACGTCTCCAACCTCTACCGCGTGGCCGAGCAGGAGGCCTTGGCGGACCGGCTTCGTGAAGCGACCTTCGCGGAGGCCGTTTATTTCTGCAACTCCGGCGCGGAGGCTGCGGAAGGAGCCATCAAGCTCGCTAGACGAACCTGGTTCGAGGAAGGACAGCCGGAGCGTAACCGGATCGTCACGCTGACCGGCGCCTTCCATGGACGAACCATGGGGGCGTTGGCGGCGACAGGCAACGCCGAGTACGCGCGCGGCTTCGCCCCTTTGCCCGAGGGCTTCGACCAGATCCCCGCCAATGACGTGCAGGCGCTCGAAGCCGCCGTCACCGAGCGGACGGCGGCGATCATGTTCGAGCCGATCCAGGCTGAAGGGGGCCTGAGGCCGATTAGTCCTGAGTTCCTGCACGCGGTCGAGACGGTGCGGAAGCGAACCGGAGCGTTGGTGATGCTCGACGAGGTGCAGAGCGGCGTCGGTCGGACCGGCTCGCTGTTCGCCTACGAGCAGCTGGGGCTGACGCCCGACATGATGATGCTCGCGAAAGGGCTCGGCGGCGGCGTTCCGATCGGCGCCGTGCTCGTGTCGGGCCGGGTGGCTTCGAGGATCGGCCCCGGCAGCCATGGATCGACCTTCGGCGGCAATCCGCTCGCCATGGCGGCGGGATGCGCCGTTCTCGACGTGGTGCGCCGACCCGGTTTCCTGGAGAACGTCTCGCGCCTGGGCGAACGCCTCCAAGCCTCGGGCCACCAGCTTGTCGAACGCTATCCGAGCGTCTTCAGCGACGTGCGAGGACGCGGACTGCTGTTCGGCATGCGCTGCGTCCGCAAGAACGCCGACATGGTGGCGGCGGCGTTCGAGCGGGGGCTGCTCTGCCATACGGCGGGCGAGAACGTCCTGCGGCTGCTTCCTCCGCTCATCATCGAGGCTGAGCATGTCGACCACGCGATGAGCGTGCTGGAGGATGTTGCCCGCTCTGCCTCACGGGAGGCCGCATGACCGTCCACCCAAACTTCGTCGCCGGCGAGGCTTCCCCGGTCCTCGACGCGCTCAACAACCTCAACCCGTCGGATACACGCGACGTCGTGGGCCACTACGCGCACGGAGACGCGGCGGACGTCGACGCGGCGGTGGCGGCGGCGGCGGACGCCCTCCCGCGCTGGCGGGCGACGAACGCGGCGGCGCGCGCCGAGATCCTCGACAAGATCGGCTCCGAACTGATCGCCCGCGCGGCCGAGCTCGGCGACCTGCTGGCGCGCGAGGAGGGCAAGACGCTGAAGGAGGCAGCCGGCGAGGTCCTGCGCTCGGGCCAGCTCTTCAAGTTCTTCGCCGGCGAGGCCTACCGCGCGACGCGCGAGGGGTATCCCTCCGTCCGCGACGGCATCGAGCTCACCGTGGAGCGCGAGCCGCTCGGCGTGGTCGGCGTGCTGACGCCGTGGAACTTCCCCGTCTCGATCCCAGCCTGGAAGATCGCGCCGGCGATCGCCTATGGCTGCACGGTCGTCTTCAAGCCGGCGGAACTGGTCCCGGCCTCCGCCTGGGCGCTCGCTGAGATCATCGGCCGCTGCGGCTTGCCGAAGGGCGCGTTCAACCTCGTCATGGGCCATGGCGCGGTGGTTGGCGACGCGATCGTGCGCCATCCGGGCGTCGCCGGCGTCAGCTTCACGGGCTCCACGAAGGTGGGCAAGGCGATCGGCCATGCGCTGTTCGAGCGCGGCGCGAAGATGCAGCTGGAGATGGGCGGCAAGAACCCGCTCGTCGTGCTCGACGACGCCGATCTCGATTTGGCTATCGATTGCGCCGTGCAGGGCGCCTTCTTCTCGACGGGCCAGCGCTGCACGGCCTCATCGCGGCTGATCGTGACCAGAGGCATCCATGACGCCTTCGTGGCGGGCATGGTGGAGCGGCTGAAGCGGCTGAAGGTCGGCGACGCCCGCGCGCCCGACACGGAGATGGGCCCGGTCGCCTCGCAGGCGCAGCTCGACATCGACGCGCGCTATGTCGCGATCGGCCTCAGCGAAGGGGCCGAGATCGTCCATGGCGGCCGTGTGATCGACGGGCCTGCTCCGGGCTACTGGCACGAGCCGACGCTGTTTGCAGGGGCCAGCAACGCCATGACGATCAACCGCGACGAGATCTTCGGACCCGTGGCCGCCGTGATCGAAGCCGCCGACTACGATGAGGCGCTGGCCATCGCCAATGACTGCGAGCAGGGCCTCTCCAGCGGCATCGTCACCCGCGACGAGACGGTCATCCGTCATTTCCGTGCCCATGCGGAAGCCGGCATGGTGCAGGTCAATTTACCCACCGCCGGCATGGATTTCCATGCGCCCTTCACCGGCCGCAAGAACTCCGCCTACGGCCCGGCCGAGAAGGGCCCTTACGCCCGCGAGTTCTTCACCGAGCTGAAGGTGGTCCATGAGCGCCTCGGTTAGGGGCGCCAGGTTCAGGAAGCGAAAGGATTCGATCGGCGCGTCCCTTCGTTGGCCAGGCGGAGCCGGGCTAAAGCAGTTTACTAGGCTGCAAACTCATAAAGAGGATAGCGGTTTCGAGCGAATAGTGATTCAAGCTCCCGAAAGGGAGGGTTGCGATGGCGCGCTACGATCTGACGGATTTCGAGTGGCGGGCGATCCAGCCCGTTCTGCCGAACAAGCCG
>NZ_JBJTER010000052.1:0-17276 GCF_046093005.1 Aestuariivirga sp. | reverse complement strand
GTCATTCACGAGGGCGAGGCCTTCATCATAGGTCTTGGCCCGGACAACGGACAGCACAGGTCCGAAGATTTCTTCCTTGTAGATTCGCATGTCCTTGGTCACGTTGTCGAACAGCGAACCGCCGAGGAAGAAACCGTTCTCATAGCCCTGCATCCTGAAGCCGCGGCCATCGACCTTGAGGCTGGCGCCTTCCTTGATGCCGAGGTCGATGTAACCCTTGATGCGGTCCAGCGCCTGCCGGGTGACGATCGGGCCGTAATCCGCCTCACGGTCGGTGGAGAGGCCCACCTTCAGCTTCTCGACGCGCGGGATCAGCTTCTCGACCAGCAGGTTGGCGGTGGCCTCGCCGACCGGTACTGCCACCGAGATCGCCATGCAGCGTTCGCCTGCCGAGCCGTAGCCGGCGCCGATCAGCGCATCGACGGCCTTGTCCATGTCGGCGTCCGGCATGATCAGCATGTGGTTCTTGGCGCCGCCAAAGCATTGCGCGCGTTTGCCATTATTGGCGGCCCGGCCATAGACATATTGCGCGATGGCGGTGGAGCCGACGAAGCCGACGGCGGCGATGTCCGGATGGTCGAGGATGCCGTCCACCGCCTCCTTGTCGCCGTTGACGACATTGAGGATGCCGGGCGGCAGGCCGGCTTCCAGGAACAATTCCGCCAGCCGCATCGGGCAGGAGGGGTCGCGCTCCGAAGGCTTGAGGATGAAGGCGTTGCCGCAGGCAATCGCCGGGGCCGCCTTCCACAGCGGAATCATGGCTGGAAAATTGAACGGCGTGATGCCGGCGGTGACGCCCAGCGGCTGGCGCATCGAATACATGTCGATGCCGGGGCCGGCGCCGTCGGTGTATTCGCCCTTCAGGAGATGCGGGATGCCGCAAGCAAATTCCACCACTTCGACGCCGCGCTGCAAGTCGCCGAGCGCGTCCGGAATGGTCTTGCCGTGCTCCACGGAGATGAGGGTCGCCAGTTCCTCGGCATGGATGCGCGCCAGTTCCAGAAAGCGCATCATGACCCGGGCCCGCACCTGCGGGTTCTTGGCCGCCCAGCCCGGCTGAGCTGCCCTGGCATCGGCCACGGCGGCGTCGAGCTCAGCCTGGGACGCGAGCGCCACATGGGCGGAGACTTCGCCGGTGTTGGGGTTGTAGACCTCCGCGAAACGCCCCGAGGCGCCCGGCACGCGCTTGCCGCCGATGAAATGCCCGATGTCCTTGACCATGTACGAAACCCTGCCTGGCTGATGAATGCGAAGCCAGACTACTAGAAGCCGGGCCGCGTCCGGGCAAGGGTCAATCCTTAGCCTTTGGTGGCGACCGACGGCACCCAGGCATAGCCTTCGTCATCGAGGATCACGCATTCGCGCAGGCCATGGGGCTTGTCCAGCGTGCCCGCCAGCACGGTGAAGCCCAATTGCCGCGCCTTGGCCTCGGCCACATCCGGGTCGCAGCCGTAAAGCCGCAGCTCAATGCCCGCCCCGCGCCCCTCGAGGCCGGCCACCACGCCGGACAGCGGGTTGCCGCGATAGGTGTGGTCCGCATGAAACATGAAATCGGCGCCGTTCCAGCGAAGGGCCGCGAAATCGTCGTCATCATGGAAGCTGGTGACGCCCAAGACTTCGGTTGCAAAGCGCACGGCCCGCGGCACATCCCGCACCAGGAGGTTGAAACCGATCCCGCGCAAGGCCTTGCCATAGGCGTCCGGCGACACCGGCGGGACCACATCGGGCGGGCGCTTTTTCACGATGCGACCATCACTTTTTCGCGTTCGCCGTGCAAGGCCCAGCGCACCGTGCAGGCCGGAATCCGCCGTGGATCAGATATGCCATGACGTTTCATGGCGAGCAGGAACACCACCGCCGCATCGACAACCGCCTCCGAAAGATCGCCGGCCGACAGGCCGTCCTCAAGCATTTCGATCAGATGCAGGGCGGCCGCCTCGCTCATTTCCTCGGCTTCGGCGGAGGAGAGCTCGGCGGTTGCCGCCCAGCTCTCGGCAAGGTCGCCGTCGTCGAGTTCGGCGACCAGTTGCGGGCCAATTGCCAGGGCGAGCCTGCCCGCCGTCACCGAGGCTCCGGCATGGCTCACCGCCGAGCGATAGCCGGGGCAGACCAGCGTGAAACACGGTGTCTCCACCAACGATGCAATCATACCCATGATCCAACCTCACACACTTACTCCGCGCCAGCATGCGCGGCTAAGATTGCAGTAAGGTTAATTATCCTTGTGCGAGGCTTGCCAGCTTGTCAGGAATGCCGGTAGGCGCGCGCCTGCCACGCCGCATGATAGGCGGAAAGCCCTGAAATAGCTGCGGATTTTACTTCGGTCAGTTGCAGGGCGATGTTGGGAAGCTTGCCGCCGTCGATCATGGCGATGGCGGCGGCGCCGGCGGCGGTGCCGTCGCGCAGGGCGGACGCCTTCACTGCCTGGCCGGGGCGCAATTGCGCCAGCACCGCCAGCAAGACGGGGTTCTGAGAGAATGGCCCGTCGACGATGATCTCGTCCCGCGAGGCGATGGCGTCCAGCTGCTCGGACACCATCTGGGCGCAATAGAGCGCCGCCAGCGAAGCCTTCTCGCGGTCGCCGGACGGCGGTGGACCTTCGATCACGCCCGAGCCTAGCGAGTCCGGCACCGGGCCGCTGGTCATGGTGAAGGATGGGACGGCCCTGGTGCCACGCGCCATGAGCTCCGCCACGCAATCGATATCTCCCGCCTCCGCCGGAGCGCCATCGGCCACCGCCTCGAATTCCTTGCCGCCGAAGAAACGGCTGCAACACACAGCGCGCCCCAGCACATCGGTGTTGGTATTGGTGTCGCGGGCGGGGTCGAGCACATCGACGGACGCCGACGGGTTGAAACTGATGCTCCAGGTGCCGGTTGAAACCAGCGTGAAACGGTCAAGACCGGCGCACACATAGCGCATGAAGTTGCCGGTTGAATCATGAACGCCGCCAAGCACTTGGCCGCGGCCACGGAAATGCCCGCCGCGGAACTCGGCCTGCAACGGACCGATCGCCTCCCAGGCCCTGGCCATGGGCGGGAACAGCCTGTCCCACCCGAGGCTGCGGGCCATCGCCGAGGGCTGCTGGCGGCGGCTGTCCATCAGGTGCGTCTGGCAGGACATCGAGGATATTTCGGTGACCGCCACCCCGGACAGCCGGTAGCCCACATACTGGATCCACGGCAGGATGGTCCGCACCCGCGCGAATTCCTGTGGCCACATGCGCTGTTGCCAATAGAGCTGCAGCCCATGGGTGATGGCCATCGGCAGCAGCGGGCAAAGCGCCTCCTCGAAGGACGGCATGATGTTCTGGTAGTCGGCAACGATCGCGTCCGGCGGTTCGCTGGTGTAGTCCATGATGGGGAGCGCCAGATTGCCGGCCGCGTCCAGGCAGGCCATGGCCGCGCCATGGGCGGCGGGCATGATGGCGTCGATGGGCAGGATCGCATCGAGTTCCGGCAGGGCGCCGCGGCACAGCGCCAGCATCGGCTCCGGGTTGATGTGCGGGTAGGGTGGCCCCGGCAAATGGCGGTTTGCGGTTTTCCGTTCCGCCACCATCTCGCCTGATGGCGAAAACAGGGCGATCTTGGTGTTGGTGTAGCCGACATCGACAACCGCGATGCCGCGCAGATCGGTCTGGCTCATGCTGTGTTCCGCCTTCCGGTTCCCCGCAACGGCGTCAATCAAGCCGCTCTGCTGGCAGATGACAAGTGCTTGGCCAGGGTCTAGAATTGGCAAATCTCAAAGGCCGGAAAGGCAAGCAACCCCGTGATCGCCGGTGTCTCCCCGCTCGTTGCCGAACTGAAAGCCCGCGCCGCGGCGGGACGGCCCGTCACCATCGGTCTCGCCGGTTGCGGCCAGATGGGAACCGACATCGTGGTGCAACTGGCCCGCATGCCGGGCCTGAGGCTGGGGGCGGTTGCCGAAATGCGGCCGCCGCAGGCCAAGGCAGCGGCTGCCATGGCCGGCTTCACCGATGATCAGACCGTCTATGCCGAAACATCCGCCGCCATAGAGTCCGCCATTGAAAACAATAAGATAGCGATCACCTCCGACCCCGCTGTCCTGGCGCGCGCGGGCCTCGTGGATGTGATGATCGATGCAACCGGAAACCCCAACACCGGCACGCAATTCGCGCTGGAGGCCATCGCCAATGGCAAGCATGTGGTGATGCTCAATGTCGAGGCTGACATCACCATCGGCCGCCATTTGCACGAGGCCGCCCGCCGCGCTGGCGTCGTTTACACCGGAGCGGCGGGAGACGAGCCCGCCGCCGCGCTGGAACTCATCGGCTTTGCGCAGTCGATCGGGCTCGAGGTTGTCTGTGCCGGCAAGGGCAAGAATAACCCATTGAAATTTGACGCTGTTCCGGCCGACTATGAGGCCGAAGCGGCGGCCCGCAACATGAATGCGCGCATGCTGGTGGAATTCGTCGACGGCTCCAAGACCATGGTGGAGATGGTGGCGATCGCCAATTGCACCGGGCTGGTTCCGGACGTGCCCGGCATGCATGGCCCCGCCGCCGCGCGAGACCAGCTGGCTTCGGTGCTGATCCCCAAGGAGGATGGCGGCCTCCTTTCACGCAGGGGTTGCGTGGATTACTCGGTCGGCAAGGGCGTGGCGCCGGGCGTGTTCTGTATCGTCACCACCGATCATCCCCGCCTGCAGGAGCGGATGATCGACCTCAAGGTTGGAAAAGGCCCTTATTTCACGCTGTTACGCCCCTATCACCTGACCAGCCTCGAGGTGCCGCTGTCGGCCGCCCGGGCCGTGCTGCACCGCCAGGCGGACATGGTGCCGCTGCAACAACCGGTTGCCGAGGCCGTGACGCTTGCCAAGCGCGACCTTCGCCCCGGAGAGATTCTGGGCCGCATCGGTGAAGCCGATTATCGCGCCTGGGCGATGACCCACGCCGCGGCGCGCAACGCCAATGCCTTGCCGCTGGGGCTGGCGCAGGGGGCGAAAGTCGTGAAGCCAATCACCGCGGGCACCCGGCTTACCTATGACAATTGCGTGCCGGACGACAGCCTGCTGGTGACCCAGATCCGCCGCCGCCTCGACCAGGCCGATACGCGCTTTCACGCGCTCTGAATCGCTGCCGGATTCGCGGTGCAAAATACATGCGGAAAGTTGCGGTTTTGATGCCGTCCGGATGCATTTTCGATGCGGTCGCCTACCAAAAGGTGACGGCACTTTAAGTTGACTCGCGAGGGCCGCTGCCTCTACAGTTCGTGAAATTTTGCAATCTGCAAAGAACAAAAGTGCTTCCCGCCAGACGGAAGCCAGGGAGAACGTCATCGATGCCTGCTGACGCAGCTGGTCTCGCCGTGGGTGCGGGCGGTCCGCCGGGCCGACGCCCCTGGCTGCCGCGGTGGCTGACCTCCGAGCATCCGATACCCTGGCTGTTCCCGGCGGCGGCGCTGATGATCGTGCTCGGCATCTATCCCCTCCTCTACGCGATCTGGCTGTCGGTGAACCGGGTTCCGCCGGGCCGCCGCCAGATGGTGTTCGACCCGCTGTTCAACTGGGGCAAGATTTTCGCCGACCCGAACATGGTCACGGCGCTGATCAACACCTTCGTCTACACATTCGTGGCGCTGCTGCTGCAACTGGTGCTGGGACTCGCCATCGCATTGCTGCTTGATTCCGAGCGCCGCGGCTACGCCTTGCTCCGTGCACTGATGACCTTGCCGCTGGTCATGCCGCCGGCGGTGACGGCGATGATGTTCCTGCTCATGCTGAACGGCTCTTTCGGCGTGCTGGCGCATGGGCTTCACGCCATCGGCGTGCTTGACCCCACCCAGCCGCCGATCCTCGCCAACGGCTCCGCCCCCTTCGCCGTCACCATTCTCGGCGAGACGGTGAAGATCCTGCCGCTGGCGATGATGGGCGTGATCCTCGCCGATGTCTGGCAATGGACGCCCTTCATGGTGCTGATCATGCTGGCGGGGCTGCGCTCGCTGCCCAAGGAGCCGTTCGAGGCCGCGGCCATCGACGGCGCCAACGCCTGGCAGATGTTCGTCAGGCTCACGCTGCCGATGATGTCGAAGGTGATCGCCATCGCGGTGCTGATCCGCGGCATCGATCTGTTCCGCATGGTCGATTACATCCATGTCATGACGGCGCGCGGGCCCGGCACCGCCACCCTGACGCTTCCGACCTACGCCACCCAGGAGGCCTTCACCAAGGGCGTGTTCAACTATGCCTCGACGATCGCGCTCGTCACGCTGTTCCTGATCATCGTCACCTCGACGCTGTTCATGAAAGTCTTCAGGGTGAAACTCTGATGTACCGCTCCCAGGCCAGCGTCATCCTTCGCGATATTCTCGCCGTGCTCGTGGTCGGCGCCTTCATGTTTCCGCTGTTCTGGTGGGGGCTCACCTCGATCAAGCCGGACTATGCCATCTTCGACAAGGACGGCATCAACTGGTTCAGTTTCGAGCCGACGCTGGAAAACTACCGGGTGACGGTGCTGGGCCAGTCGCGGCTGGCCACCGCCGAGGATCAGGGCATTGCGGTGGGCTCGGCGGGCGCCGGTTCCTATGATTCCCGCCAGTCGCTGTTCGATTCGATCATCATCGCGCTCGGCGCCACGCTCGTCTCGGTGGGGGTTGCGGTGTTCGCCGCCTACGGCCTGTCGCGCATGGCGTTCCGCGGCCGGGGCTCTTACCTCAACTGGGTGCTGGGGCAGCGCTTCATGCCGCCGGTGGCGATTGTCGTGCCGCTGGTGCTGATCTACCGCGACTTCGGCATGCGCGACGTCAACAACATCTTCCTCGGCTATCTGGGCCTTGTCCTGATCTATGCGCTGATGAACCTGCCGATCGCGCTGTTGCTCATGAAGTCGTTCTTCGACGACGTGCCGAAGGACGTCGACGAAGCGGCGATGATCGACGGCGCCACGCGCTGGCAGGTGTTCTGGAAAGTGGTGCTGCCGATGGTGAAGGGCGGCGTCGCCGCCTGCGCGGTGCTGTGCTTCGTCTTTTCATGGACGGAGTTCCTGATCTCGCTGATGCTCACCACCGACATCCGCACCGTGCCCGTCAAGATTTCAACCTTCGTCACTTCCACCGGCAACGAATGGGGCTATATCTCGGCGCTCGGCATGGCCGGCGTCATTCCGGGCTTCATCTTCATCTTGCTGGTGCAACGCCATCTGGTCCGCGGCCTCACGCTTGGTTCTCTGAAAGAGTGAGTCCGCGGTCGAGAACTTCAGCTCAAATTCATGGGAGAACATACAAATGAGCTTTAGAGACCACGACAGAAAGACCTATATCGCAGATCTGGCGCAGGCCTTCGCCTCCCGCCGCATCTCGAAGCGCGAGTTCCTCAAGAAGGTCGGCCTCGCCGGCGTCGGCTTCTCGGCGTTCAACGCCGGCCTGCTCGGCAACAGCCGCGGCTTCTTCGGCGACACCAGCCTGATCGGCACCGAAGCCATGGCGCAGGACGCCACGGTGACGCAGTGGCTGAAGGACGTGGGCTCCAAGTTCAAGGGCACCACCATCCGCTATACCTCGGAAGCGACGCCGCCCACCGTGGTGCTCGACAAGATCAAGCAGGAGTTCATCGAACCCACCGGCATCAACGTCGAAATCGAGATCGTGCCGCTGGAGCAGGTGCTCGCCAAGGCGACGCTCGACGTGCAGGGCCAGCTCGGCTCCTACGACCTCTATTACCTCGACCAGTCCTGGGTTTCGACCTTCGCGCAGGACACCGTCGAGCCGCGCGAATATTACCAGTCGAAGCCGGATCTCGCGATGCCGGGCTTCGACTTCGACGACTTCTCGCCGGGCCTCGTCAAGGGTCTCGCCGAGTATGAAGGCAAGTGGGTCGGCCTGCCCTTCGACGTGCCGATCTTCATCACCATGTACCGTCAGGACCTGTGGGACAAGCACGGCCTCGCGGTTCCGAAGACGGTCGAGGACTTCACCGCCGCCGCCAAGGCGATCTTCGAGGCGGAGAAGGGCAATGGCATCTTCGGCACCGGCCTCCAGGCCAAGTCGGGCCACTATTCGCTGAACTGCGACTGGACCCAGATGGTGTGGAACGAGGGCGGCTCGATCTTCGGCGCCAACAAGAAGTTCGCGGGCAACGACGAAGCCGGCGTGCGCGGCCTGGCGCTCTACCAGGAGTGGCTGAAGGTGGCTCCGCCGGAGTCGACCAACTCCACCTGGGACGGCCAGGGCGCCATGATGGTGGCGGGCCAGGTCGGCATCGTCAACAGCTGGGCCGAATACATGCCGGGCGTCGACTCCGCCGAGTCGAAGACGCAGGGCCTGTGGATGCCGGTCACCCCAGTCAAGGGCAAGGCGCTGCGTGCGGTCGATCAGGCCGGCTTCGGCGAAATCCCCAACTACGGCCACCAGGGCGCCTCGATTCTTGGCCTGTCCAAGTATTCGAAGAACCTGGACGCCGCCTGGGTGTTCATGCAGTGGGCGTGCTCGAAGGACGTCGTGGCGCGTTGCACCACGATCGGCGGTTTCGCGCCGGTCCGCACCTCGGCCTACTCCGATCCGCGCATCCTGGAGAAGGCCAAGCCGGGTCCCGGCACCACCCGCCACCTGCCGGTGGTCAAGGAGACCATCGACAATCTGATGGCTTCCGAGCCCGACATGCCGCTGTGGGCTGGGTTCTCGAACAACGAGATCCCCGTCAACCTCGGCAAGCTGCTCACCGGCCAGGACTTCAACGGCGATCCGAAGGCCTGCATGGACGCGATTGCCGCGTCGATCGACGCCGCAGTCGCGGAAGCCGGTCTCTAAGACTAGCCAGTGTTGGAGGCGGCCTGACGGCCGCCTCCATTTTCCTTTCTGATGTTACCGGGGGCGTGATTCATGCGGGGCGATCTGGTGATCGGTCTCGATTCTTCGACGACGGCGACCAAGGCCATCGCCTTCGACCGGCGCGGCCGGACCGTGGCCGAAGGCCGGGCCCCGGTGCCGCTGTCCAATCCCAAGCCGGGCTGGTTCGAGCAGGAGGTGTCCGACTGGACAGGCGCCGCGACCTCGGCGCTCCGCCAGCTGACCCGCAAGGTCGATGCCGGCCGTATCGCAGGCCTGGCGATTTCCAACCAGCGTGAAAGCTTCGCGCAGTTCGACGACAAGGACCGGCCGCTCCGCCCCGGCACGCTGTGGCTCGACGAGCGCGCCCAGGCCGAGGTGGCCGACATCGTGTCCGAGCTCGGCGACAGGGTGCACCAAATCTCCGGTAAGCCGCCCGACGTGACGCCCTGCCTCTACCGCTGCCGCTGGCTTTCCACCCACATGCCCAAGCTGTGGCGGAAGACCGCGAAAACCGCCGAAGTCCACGGGGTGCTGACCCATTACCTGACGGGCCGCTGGGCCACCTCCACCGCATCCGCCGATCCGATGGGGCTGCTTGACCTCGCGGCGATGGACTGGTCGGACAAATGGCTCAAGGCGGCGCGGCTGACGCGCCAGCAACTGCCGGAACTTTTCAGGCCCGGCGACATCATGGGCGAGGTCTCGGCCCAGGCCGCGCGGCTCACCGGGCTGAAGGCCGGAACGCCGGTCATCGCCGGCGGCGGCGACGGACAATGCGCCGGCGCCGGCGCCAATAGTTTTCTTGAAGGGCGCGCCTATGTGAACCTCGGCACCGCCGCCGTGTCCGGCAGCTATGGCCGCGATTTCGCAATCGACCGTTCCTTCCGCACCCTGGTGGCCGTGGCGGAAGATGGCTTCTCCTTTGAGACGGCCATCCGCACCGGCACCTTCCTGGTGAACTGGATGGTGGAGCGGCTGTTCAATGTGAACCCGGCGAAGAACCCGGCAATCTTCAAGGCGCTGGAGGCCGAGGCCAAGGCCTCGCCGATCGGCGCGCATGGCCTGGTGCTCGTTCCCTACTGGTCCGGCTCGATGACGCCCTATTGGGATTCGGCGGCGCGGGGCGTCATCGCCGGGATGTCCGGCAATCACAGGCGCGGCGATGTTTACCGCGCGCTGCTTGAGGGGGTGGCGCTCGAACAGGCGATGACCACCAACCAGGTGGCCGCCGCCACCTCGCCGATCACCCATTTCGCCGCGGTGGGCGGCGGGTCTCGCTCCGACCTGTGGTGCCAGATCCTGGCCGATGCCGCGGGGCGGGATGTGAAGCGCCTGGAAACCGCGGAAGCATCAGCCCTCGGCGCCGCCATGGCCGCCGCCAGGGGTGCCGGCTGGTATGGAAGCGTCGCCGAGGCCGCGCGCGGAATGTCCGGCAAGCCGTCCAAAACCTTCCGTCCACGGAGCAAGGACGCCCGCCGCTACGCTGAGCTGCTCGCCATCTATGAAGAGCTGTGGCCCAAGCTCTCCGGCTGGAACCGCAGGCTCGTGGCCTTTTCGGCAAGTGCTGGCAAATGACCGGCTGGAACGATCTGATCGACGATGTGGTGAGCGGCGACTGGAAGGATCCGGTATCCGGCCAGCGGGCCGTGGTGCAGTTCGAGGCGATCCGCATCGCGGAAGACCTCGACGGCGGCGAGGCTGACCTGCTGGCGCCCTTGCGGCTGGGAAAGCGGCTTGCCGTCGTCTCCGATGCCAATACCCATGAAGCGATGGGCCGGCGCGTGGCGAAGCACCTGAAAGGACTGGCCGCCATCGAGGAGGTCGTGCTGCCGGGCGGGATACATTGCGATGAAGCCGCGATTGCCATGGTGCGGGAGAAGACCCGCCATGCCGACGCGCTCGTCGCCGTCGGCTCTGGTTCATTGTCCGATACCTGCAAATACGCCACCTTCAAGGATGGCCGCAAATATGCGGTGTTCGGCACCGCCGCCTCGATGAATGGCTATGCCGCCACCACCGCCTCCGTGACGCTGGCCAATGGCTACAAGACCTCGCTCCCCGCCCATGCGCCGCGCGGCATCTTCCTTGACCTCAAGGTTTCGGCGGCCGCGCCCACCTGGCTGTCGGCCGCGGGCCTCGGCGACTCGCTGTGCCGCCCCACGGCGCAGGTGGAATGGTGGGCCTCGCACCGGCTGTTCGGCACGTCCTACTCGCAGGCGCCCTATGCGCTGTTCCTGGGCGAAGAGGCGAAGATGCTGGCCTCGGCCGCCGGGCTCGCGAGGCATGACGTGGCCGCCAACGGCCATCTGCAGCGCGTGCTCACGCTCTGCGGGCTTGGCGTGTGCTTCACCGGCACGTCGCACCATGGCTCGATGGGCGAGCACCAGGTGTCGCACTGGATCGACATGTTCGCTGGCGACGCGCACCCCGGCACCACGCATGGCCAGCAGGTGGGTGTTGCTTCGCTGGCCATGGCCAGGCTGCATCATGAATTGCTGGCGCTCGATACGCCGCCGCTGATCAGGGCGACACAGATCGCGGAGGCTGATTTCGTGGCGCGCTATGGCCCGGAAATCGGCCCCATGTGCTTCGCCGAGGCCAGCAAGAAAGCCTTCGACCGGCCCGGCGCCGAAGCCTTCAACCGCAAGCTTGCCGCGCTGTGGCCGGAGCTTCGCCAGGAACTGCGCCCCATGCTGATGGACCCCGCCGCGATGAAAGCGGCGCTCAGGGCGGCGGGCGCGCCCACCACCGCGACGGAGCTGGGCCTCGACCGCAAACTGTGGCGCGGCGCCATGAAACATGCCCGCGACGTGCGCAACCGCTGGTCCTTCCTCGACCTGGCGGATGATGCTGGCCTTCTCGACGATTTCCTCGACCGCGACGAACAATAGGATCGATAAACCCATGGCATCGGTAACCATCAAGAACGTCCGGAAAAACTACGGCACCCTCGAGGTCGTGCACGGCATCGACCTCGCCATCGAGGACGGCGCCTTCGTGGTGCTGCTGGGGCCATCGGGCTGCGGCAAGTCAACCTTGCTCCGCATGATCGCCGGGCTTGAGACCGTGACCTCCGGCGACATCGACATCGCCGGCCGGCGCGTCAACGACGTGCATCCGAAGGACCGCAACATCGCCATGGTGTTCCAGAACTACGCGCTTTATGCGCATATGAAGGTGCGCGACAACATGAGCTTCTCCCTGCGGCTCGCCAAGCGGCCGCAGGCGGAGATCGACGAGAAAGTGCAGTGGGCGGCGAAGATCCTCAATCTCCAGCCCTATCTCGACCGCTACCCGCGCGAGCTTTCGGGCGGCCAGCGCCAGCGCGTCGCCATGGGCCGCGCCATCGTGCGCAATCCGGCGGTGTTCCTGTTCGACGAGCCGCTGTCCAACCTCGACGCCAAGCTGCGCGTGCAGATGCGCACCGAGATCAAGGAGCTGCATGAGCGGCTCAAGACCACGACCGTCTATGTGACGCATGACCAGATCGAAGCCATGACCATGGCTGACAGGATCGTCATCCTGCGCGATGGCAACATCGAGCAGCAGGGCACGCCGCTCGAAGTCTATGACAAGCCCGCCAATCTCTTCGTCGCGGAATTCATCGGCTCGCCGTCGATGAACCTGCTGCCCGGCGAGGTGGCGGCGGGCGGCTTCCGGCTCGCCGATGGCGCGCTGCTGCCGCTTCCCGCCGCGCATCGCGCGCGGCCTGGCCAGAAGGTCGTCTATGGCATCAGGCCGGAACATCTTGTTCTGGGCGGCGGCGCACGGGCAAGCGTCAATGTCGTGGAGCCGACCGGCCCCGAAATGCACATCTATGCCGAGCTCGCCGGGCAGGAAATCTGCGTCATCACCCAGGAGCGCGTGGCGCTGAGCCGGGGCGCCGCCATCGATGTGAGCCCCCGCCTCGACCGGGTTCATCTGTTCGACGCGGAGTCCGGAAAGGCGCTGGTGTGAGCGTCATCGCCATTCTCGGCGCCGGGGTGATGGGCTCGGCGATGACCCTGCCATTGTGCGACCGCGGCCATGACGTCCGGCTGGTTGGCACGCATCTCGACCGCGCCATCATCGACAGCGTGCGGGCAACGGGCCTTCACCCGAAGCTCAATGTGACGCTGCCGAAGGCTGTGGCCGCCTTCCACCATGAGGATTTCGCATCGGCGCTGGGCCATGATACCGCGCTGATCGTGCTGGGCGTCAGCTCGGCGGGCGTCGGCTGGGCCATCGACCGGCTGTGCGAGACGCTTGCCGCGCCCATTCCCGTGGTGATGATCACCAAGGGCATGCAGCCGGAAGCGGGGCGGCTTGCGGCGCTGCCTGATCACGTGGCGGCCGAAGTGCTGCGCCGCCGCGGCCTAGCGCTCGAAGTGGCCGCCATCGGCGGGCCTTGCATCGCCGGTGAACTCGCCGTGCGCCGCCAGACCGGCACGGTGATCACGGCGCGCCAGCCTGCCTTCGCCCAGTCGCTCTGCGCCATGCTGGAGACGGACTACTATCACCCGCGCATGTCTCCCGATGTGGACGGCGTTGAGATCTGCGCCGCCTTCAAGAATTTCTTCGCCATCGGCGTGGGCTGGGCGGCGGGCCGCCTCGAGACCATGGCGGCAGCCGAGAACCGCGCCTTCAACCACAATGCCGCGGCCATCATCTTCGACCAGGCGATCCGTGAACTGATGATCCTGGCGAAGGCCCATGGCGGCAGCGCTGAAAGCGTCTGGGGCATGCCCGGCGCGGGCGATCTCTATGTCACCTGCCAGGCGGGCCGCAATTCCAGGCTCGGCAACAATCTGGGCCGCGGCCTCACCTACCGCGAGACCCGCGAGGGCCCGATGAAGGGCGACACCATCGAAGGCGCCGAGCTCGGCGTCACGGTCGCCGCAAGCTTGCGCGGGATGATGTCTGGCGGCGCGCTTGACGCAAAGGCGCTGCCGCTCACCCGCGCGCTGCTCGACGCGCTCACCCATGACCGGCCGCTCGACATTCCGTGGCCGGATTTCCACCGGCAGGCCTGAGGCGCGGGGCATGGAAGAGGCTGATTCACTGTCAGGCGATCCGGTGGCGGCGGCGTCCTATGCGGCGATCGACCATGAAGAGCAGCTGGCCACCCGGGCGGCCTGGCTCTATTTCGTGGCCGGCCTCACCCAGGCGCAGATCGGCAAGAAGCTTGGCCTCAACCGCACCCGCATCAACAGGCTGCTCGCCCAGGCGCGCGATCAGGGGCTGGTGCAGATCAACATCACCGGAAGGCTCGCCTCCTGTGTGGCGATTGAAGAGAAGCTCAGGCAGCAATATGGGCTTGCCGACGCCACCGTCGTTCCCACGCCACCGGACCAGGAGCTGATCCCGCAGGTGATCGCCACCGCCGCCGCCGCCGTGCTGTCGGCAAGGCTGAAGGACGGCATGTCGGTGGGTGTTGGCTGGGGCCGCACGCTGCGGCTGTCGATCCAATCGGTGCCGCGCCGCCGCCTCAACCGCCTCTCGGTGGTGTCGCTGCTCGGCGGGCTGACGCGTGGCTCGGCCATGAACCCGCATGAAACCGCCACTCATCTGGCGGGCCTCGTCGGGGCACAATGCTTCTATGTGGCCGCCCCCGCCCTGACCGAGACCCAATCGACGCGCGATGTGCTGATGGCCCAGCCCATGCTGCGCGAAATCTTCGAACGCGGCGCCAGGGTCGACCTGGCGTTTCTGTCGGTCGGCGAATTGTCGCCAAGCTGCACCATGACGCGCGTCGGCCTGGTCTCACCCGCCGAAGTGGATGATCTTCTCGCGGCTGGCGCGGTGGGCGATCTCTGCGCCCACTGGATCGACCGCGAGGGCCACCTCGTCGATCATCCGCTCAATTCCCGGGTGGTGGCGCTGCCGCCCGAAAAGCTCCGTGACATTCCCTGTGTCGTCATCGCCTCCGGCGGGCGGGCCAAGGTGCAAGCCCTGCGCGGCGTGCTGAAGGGCGGCATGTGCAATGTGATCGTCACCGATGAGCAAACCGCCCGGGCGATCCTCGCCATGGATCAGCCTTGAGCGCGGAGGTAACGCTCGGCGTCGATATCGGCACCTCGGGCGTGCGCATCGCCGCCGTCGACGCGGGCAAGACGGTGCGCGCGATGGCGACGGCGCCGATCCCCGCGCCCCTCACGGTGAACGGGCGCATCCGCCAGGATCCCGCGCTGTGGTGGGACGCGGTGCTGGCCGCCTTCGGCAAGCTGGACCTGAAAGGGCTCGCCGTGCGCGCGCTGGCTGTCGACGGAACGTCGGGCACCATCCTGGCTATTGGCGATGACGGGGCGCCCGCCGGGCTGGCCTCGATGTATAATGATCCCTGCGGCAAGGCTGAGCTTGCGCGCATCGCCGCCGCCGCCCCGCGCGAGACGGCGGCGCTCGGCGGAACCTCGCCGCTGGCCCGCGCGATGGAGATCCAAGGGCGCGGCGCGCGCATTCTCCATCAGGCTGACTGGATCATGGGCCGCCTCACCGGTCACTCCGGCGTGACCGACGAGAACAATGCGCTGAAGTCAGGCTATGACCCGGTGGCGCGGCAATGGCCCGCCTGGATCGCGGCAGCGGGTTTCGACCCGGCGTTGTTTCCGCGCGTCGTGCCAGCGGGAACCATGGTGGCGGGAATTGCCACGAAGATTGCGCGGCAACTCGGCCTTCCGGAGGACGTGGCGGTGGTGGCCGGCACCACCGATGGCTGCGCCGCCTTTCTGGCGAGTGGCGCCGCCGAGCCTGGCGATGGCGTCACCTCGTTGGGATCCACGCTCACGCTGAAACTGCTTACCCTGCAACCGGTATTCGCGCCGGACTTCGGCATCTACAGCCACCGCATCGGCGCGCAATGGCTGGCGGGCGGCGCCTCCAACACCGGCGGCGCCGTGCTCGCCAGCTATTTTTCCCCGGAACAGCTGACGCGCCTGACGCCGCTTCTTGATCCGCGGCGGCCCACCGGCCTCGACTATTATCCGCTGGCCAAGCCAGGTGAAAGATTTCCTGTGAACGATCCGGATTTGCCGCCGCGGCTCGAACCGCGCCCGGCCGATGACCGTCTGTTCCTGCAAGGCATGCTGGAAGGCATCGCCCGCATCGAGGCCGACGCCTATGCGAAGCTTGAGGCTTTGGGTGCCTCGCCGCTGGCCAGCATCCGCACGGCGGGCGGCGGTGCGGCGAATGCGGCCTGGACGGCGATCCGCCTCCAGGCGCTGGGCGTGCCGGCGCGGCCATCGCTCAGCGAACACGCCGCGGTTGGCGCGGCGCTTCTGGCCTGGCGCGGGACCGGCCATGCGCATTGACGGTCTGCGCGAGATCGCCGCCCGTTTCGATGGCATGCTGATCGATCAGTTCGGCGTCATCCATGACGGGCAGACGCTCTATCCCGGAACCCTCCGTGTGCTGAGCGAATTGCGGGCCATGGGTATTCCGGTGGCGGTGATGACCAATTCCGGCAAGCGCGCCGCCGCCAACCGCGAAAGGCTCGTGCGCATGGGCGTGCCGCGCGGTCTGTTCGCCGACGCGGTGAGTTCCGGCGAGGTGGCCTATCGCGCTCTGGCGCATGTCGATCCCGGGCCAGACCACCGTCCCGCGCGGCGTCACCCCGGCGAAGGCCGGGGTCCAGCTTTGGAAAAAGGGAAGCTGGATGCCAGCCTGCGCTGGCATGACGGAGATGATCCGGTGAAAGCGCGGGATGCGTCAGGCATCCGCAAGGCTTTCCTCATCGGCAAGGACGGCGAGGATTACGGCTTCGGCGGCATCGAATTCGTGGCCGATCCGGCCGAGGCCGAAATCATGCTCATCCTGGGCTCCAACGCGCCGCGCACCTCGCTTGATGATTACCGCCGCCTGTTCACCGGCATCACGTTGCCGGCGCTGTGCTGCAACCCTGACCGGTTGATGCTGACGCCCAACGGGCTTGTGCCGGCGCCCGGCGCCATCGCGGCACTTTATGAGGAGATGGGCGGCAAGGTCACCTGGATCGGCAAGCCCTATCCGGAGATCTACCGGGAAGCCGCGAGGCTCATCGGCAATCCGCCGCGCATCCTGTGCATCGGCGACAGCCCTGAGCATGACGTGGCGGGTGGCCGCAACGCCGGTTTTTCAACGCTGCTGGTTCTGCAAGGCGTTTCGGCGGGCCGCGATGCCGCGAGTCTGTCGCCGCAGCCGGATTTCGTGATGGACAGTTTCGTCTGGTAGGTTGCGCACATACGGCCAGGTTCACAGCAAGATGGGCTTTTCTCCCTCACCTCCCCCAACTTCGTTGGGGCCCCTTCCTCTCCCGCTTCGCGGGAGAGGACGAAGGCCGGGGCTGCTTTCCGCTTTTACTGAACCGGCCTGTATTTTTTCCACCGTCATGCCGGCGCAGGCCGGCATCCAGCTTCCTGGTGTCAAAGCTGGACCCCGGCCTTCGCCGGGGTGACGCCTAAGCGGCAGCCGGATTTCGTGATGGACAGTTTCGTCTGGTAGGTTGCGCACATACGGCCAGGTTCACAGCACGATGGGCTT
>NZ_JBJTER010000051.1:0-16326 GCF_046093005.1 Aestuariivirga sp. | reverse complement strand
GTCTATCCCCCGGCGGACGGGTTCACCGTACTCGCCGTATCTCCGGATGCGAAGGCACTTCCCGGGGCCTGTGTGATCAAGACGCCCGCCGAAGCTGTCCGCTGCCGGTAGGAGCCGCTCGAATCTCCGGTTTTCCGCCGGAAAATCAACCGCTTTTGATTGTTTAAGCGGGGGTAACAGCCTACATTATTGGAGTTGCCGAATCGGTGCCTCACGGGGTGCTGTCTAGGCGGCTTCACCCGGGCTGTTTGCAAGGTTTTACGTGGCCGATACCGACGACCAGAAGGGCGTAATCCCGCCCGCCAATCCGTCCGAGATCTCGCCCATCTCCATCGAGGAGGAGATGCGCAAGAGCTATCTCGATTACGCGATGAGCGTGATCGTCAGCCGCGCGCTGCCGGATGTGCGCGACGGGCTCAAGCCCGTGCACCGCCGCATCCTGTTCTCGATGCATGAGAACGGCTATGACTGGAACAAGCCCTACCGCAAGTCCGCCCGCATCGTCGGCGATGTCATCGGTAAGTACCACCCGCACGGGGACCAATCGATCTATGACGCGCTGGTGCGCATGGCGCAGGAGTTCTCGCTGCGCCTGCCGCTGATCGACGGGCAGGGCAATTTCGGCTCGGTCGACGGCGATCCGCCGGCGGCCATGCGCTACACCGAGTCCCGCATGGCCAAGGTGGCGCATGCGCTGCTTGAGGATATCGACAAGGACACCGTCGAGTTCCAGCCCAACTATGACAATTCCGAGCGCGAGCCCACCGTGCTGCCGGCGCGCTTTCCCAACCTCCTGGTCAATGGCTCGGGCGGCATCGCGGTGGGCATGGCCACCAACATGGCGCCGCATAATCTGGGCGAGGTGATCGACGCCTGCATCGCGGTCATCGACAATCCGGCGATCGCCATCGATGACCTGATCGACATCGTGCCGGGCCCGGATTTTCCGACCGGCGGGCTGATCCTCGGCCGCGTTGGCATCAAATCCGCCGCTCATACCGGGCGCGGCTCGGTGGTGATGCGCGCCCGGGTGGCGGTGGAGGAAATCCGGAAAGAACGCGAGGCGCTGATCGTCACCGAAATCCCCTAGCAGGTGAACAAGGCGCAGATGATCGAGCGCATCGCCGAGCTGGTGCGCGACAAGAAGCTCGAAGGCATTTCCGACATCCGTGACGAGTCAGACCGCCAGGGCATGCGCGTGGTGATCGAGCTGAAGCGCGACGCCATGGCGGACATCGTGCTGAACCAGCTTTACCGGTTCACGCCGCTGCAATCGACCTTCGGGATCAACAATGTCTGCCTCACCGGCGGCCGCCCGGAGCTGATGAACCTCAAGGACCTGCTGCAGGCCTTCATCGCCTTCCGCGAGGAGGTGGTCACCCGGCGCAGCAAGTTCCTGCTGACCAAGGCGCGCGACCGGGCGCACATCCTCGTCGGTCTCGCCATCGCGGTGGCCAATATCGATGCGGTGATCGCGCTGATCCGCGGCGCCAGGGATGCCGCGGAGGCCCGCGAGGCGCTGATGGGGCGTGACTGGCCGGCGCGCGACATGGCGCCGCTCATCGCGCTCATCGCCGACCCGCGCCACGGCCTCACCCCCGAGGGCGCCTACCGCCTCTCGGACGAGCAGGCGCGCGCCATACTCGATCTGCGCCTGCAGCGGCTCACCGCGCTGGGCCGTGACGAGATCGCCGAGGAGCTCCAGAAGCTCGCCACCGAAATCGCCGATTACCTGGCGATCCTGCGCTCGCGCCAGCGGGTGATGGACATCATCAAGGGCGAGCTTTCCGCCATCCGGCAGGAATTCGCCACGCCGCGGCGCACCGAGATCGTCGAGAACGAGGGCGAGGTCGAGGACGAGGACCTGATCCAGCGCGAGGACATGGTGGTGACCGTGAGCCATGCGGGCTACGTCAAGCGCGTGCCGCTCTCCGCCTACCGGGCCCAGAAGCGCGGCGGCAAGGGCCGCTCCGGGATGGGCACCAAGGAGGAGGATTTCGTCACCAAGCTGTTCGTGGCCAGCACCCATACGCCGATCCTGTTCTTCTCGTCCGCCGGCATGGTCTACCGGCTCAAGACCTGGCGGCTGCCGGTTGGCAATCCGCAATCGCGCGGCAAGGCGCTGATCAATCTCCTGCCGCTGGAGGCGGGCGAGCGCATCACCACGATCCTGCCGATGCCGGAGGATGCGGCCAGTGCCGCTGGCCAGAATCTGATGTTCGCCACGTGCTCCGGCACGGTGCGGCGCAACGAGATTTCGGATTTCGAGCAGATCAACCGGGCGGGCAAGATCGCCATGAAGCTTGACGAGGGTGACATGATCGCCGGTGTCGAGATCTGCACCAGCGCCGACGACGTGCAGCTCACCACCGCCCAGGGCCAGTGCATCCGCTTTCCGGTCGAGGAGGTGCGGGTGTTCAAGGGCCGCGACTCGACCGGCGTGCGCGGCATCAGGCTGGAGGCGGGCGACCGGCTGATCTCCATGTCGATCCTGCGCCATGTCGAGGCGACGGCGGACGAGCGCGCGGCCTACCTCAAGATGACGCGCGCCATGGCGGGCGAGGACGTGGAGCCCGCCGCCGCCGCCGCCGATGAGGAAGCAACCGCCGAAACGACCATCACCCAGGAGCGCTATGTGGAGATGGGGGCCAGCGAACAGGTGATCCTCACCGTCTCGGCCAATGGCTATGGCAAGCGAACCTCGTCCTATGAATACCGGATCACCGGGCGCGGCGGCAAAGGTATCGTCGCCATGGCGGTGAACGACCGCAACGGACCGCTGGTGGCGAGCTTCCCCGTCGAGGACGGCGACCAGATCATGCTGGTCACCGACGGCGGCCAGCTGATCCGCACCCATGTGAGCGACATCGGCAAGAAGGGCCGCGCCACCCAGGGCGTCATCATCATCGATGTGGCCGCGGGCGAGCATGTGGTGTCGGTCGAGCATATCACCGAGGAGGAGGAGCCGGGCGAGCCGTGATGGCGCCCGGCATGCTGCTGGCCTTCGCGGGGGCCTGCGCGCTGCTGTTCCTCAAGCCCGGCCCCGCCATGTCGGTGATCGTCGCCAATTCCGTTGGCTATGGGGTGCGCGGCGGCCTTGTTTCGGTGGCGGGCAACGTCACTGGCTTCATTCTGCTGCTGGCCGTCGTGGGACTTGGCCTGTCATGGATCGCCGCCACCATGCAGGCGTGGTTCGACTGGATCAGGCTGGGTGGCGCCGTCTACCTCGCCTGGCTGGGGTTGAGCCGGCTGCGCAATGCCGGGCGGGCAGCCTCCTATGGCGAGAACCCGACCGGGGAGCTGTTCCGGGACGGTTTCGTGGTGGCGGTGGCGAACCCGGAGGTGCTGCTGTTCCTCGCCGCCTTCCTGCCGCCCTTCGTCGACCCGCGGAGCCCGGCTGGCCCGCAGATTTTTGCGCTCGCCGTGGTGTTCGTGCTGATCAGCGCCATTGCCGGCGCGCTGCTGGCGGTGCTGGCCGGCCAGGCGCGCCAGTTCCTGTCCGGCGGCAGGCTCAAATACATCGACTATCTCTCCGGGGGCTTGCTAGTAGTGGCTGGCCTGTGGCTAGGATGGCCCAGCCTGGAGATGCTGTTGTGACCCTGGAGTCCTATCTCGCCTTTTCCGCCGCCGCCACCGCGCTTGCGCTGGTGCCGGGCCCCACGATCACGGTGATCGTGGCCAATAGCCTTCGTTATGGCCACCGCGCCGGGCTCATGAACGTGATCGGCACCCAGGCGGGTTTCGTGATCTGGCTGGCCATCGCGGCGCTGGGGCTGGGTGCCGCCATCCAGGTGATGGGCCTGTGGTTCGACGTGTTGCGCTATGCGGGGGCGGCCTATCTCATCTGGCTCGCCGTCAAGCTGTTCCGGTCCAGGGGCGATCTCGCCGTGGCGGTGGACAGGGCGCGGCCGCATGGCAGCTTTTTCCTGCAGGGCTTCATCGTGATCATGTCCAACCCCAAGATGCTGGTGCTGTTTGGCGCCATGATCCCGCCCTTCATTACGTCGGGCAGCGAGCCCGTGCGGCAGATCCTGCTCCTGGGCGGCACCTTCATGGCGATCGCCGCGGCGGGCGATTGCGCCTATGCGTTGCTGGCCGGCAAGGCGGGATCGTTTCTGTCGCGCTCGCGCATCCGGGCGCTGGAGATCATCAGCGGCTGCTTTCTCATGGGGGGCGGCATCTGGATGGCATTGAGGGGGCGCTGACATGGCACGCACGGGATTCTATCCGGGGTCTTTCGACCCGGTCACCTATGGCCATCTCGACATCATCGCCCGCGCCGCGCGCTTCGTCGACCGGCTGGTGCTGGGGGTGGGTGTGCATCACGGCAAGCAGGCGCTGATCGCGGCGGAAACACGGATGAGCCTGCTCGACACCGTCACCCGCCCAATCGCCGCCCACACCGGGGTGGTGATCGAGGTGGCGAGCTTCGACGGGCTGGCGGTGGACGCGGCGCGCCGCCACCGGGCGGGCCTCATCGTGCGCGGCCTGCGCGATGCGACGGATTTCGATTATGAGGTGCAAATGAGCCAGATGAACGGCGCCATGGCGCCCGACATCGAGACGGTGTTCCTCGCGGCTTCGCCCGCCACCCGCATGATCGCCTCCTCGCTGGTGAAGCAGATCGCGAGGATGGGCGGCGACATCACGCTGTTCATCCCCAAGGAGGCGCAGGCCGTGATGGCGGAAGCGCTGGCCAAGCCATCGCATTGACATTTACCCGCCGGAGCGTCAGGAACGGCGCCATCAACAACAGGAGTTCGCATGATCAGGAAACTGGCCCTGGCCGCGCTGGCCGCTGGCCTTCTCGCAAGCCCGGCTCTGGCGGCAGAGAAAATCAACGTGGAAACCAGCATGGGCTGCTCATTCGACATCACGCTGCGGCCTGACCTGGCGCCGAACCACGTGAAGCAGATCACCAAGCTGGCGAAGTCCGGCTTCTATGACGGCATCGTGTTCCACCGGGTGATCGACGGGTTCATGGCGCAGACCGGCGACCCGACCGGCACCGGCATGGGCGGCTCGCAGGAGCCTGACGTCAAGGCCGAATTCACGCCCGAGCCTTACCGGCGCGGCACCGTGGGCATGGCGCGGTCGCAAAACCCTGACTCCGGCAACAGCCAGTTCTTCATCATGTTCGCCGACGGCGACTTCCTCAACGGCCAGTATACGGTGTGGGGCCAGGTCGATGACAAGGGCATGGCCTGCGTCGACAAGATCGCCCGCGGCGAGCCGCCGGCCAACCCGGACAAGATGGTGAAAGTGACGGTGAAGTAACATGGCTGATCTCGAAAACACGCTCCTCGTCGACGTGGTGGATGCCAAGGGCAAGGCCAAGGGCCGGGTTACCATCACCCTGCGGCCGGATCTGGCGCCCACCCACGTGGCGCGCATCAAGGAACTGGCCCGCGAGGGCGCCTATGACGGTGTGGTCTTCCACCGTGTCATCGAGGGCTTCATGGCCCAGGGCGGCGATGTGCAGTATGGCAACACGACGAGTGCCGATTTCAACCCGGGCCGGGCCGGCATGGGCGGCTCGCGCAAGCCCAACCTGAAGCAGGAGTTCTCCGCCGAGCCGCATCTGCGCGGCGTCTGCTCCATGGCGCGGTCGCAGAGCCCGGACTCGGCCAACAGCCAGTTCTTCATCTGCTTCGGCGACGCCACCTTCCTCGACCGCCAATACACGGTTTGGGGCCAGGTGACGGAGGGCATGGACGTGGTCGACGGCATCAAGCGTGGCGAACCGGTGCGCGAACCGGACCGCATCGCCAAGATGCAGGTGGCGGCGGACGCGACGTAGAGGCGGACACCGCCGCAAGGCGCCCCCCATGCGCGTATCCGATTTCGATTTCGACCTGCCGCCGGAGCGCATCGCGCTGCGGCCGGTCACGCCGCGCGACTCATCAAAGCTGCTTTTGGTGCGGCCGGACGGTCTGCAAGACCATGTCTTCCGCGACCTTCCCGGCCTGCTCCGGCCGGGGGACGTGCTGGTGTTCAACAACACGCGGGTGATCCCGGCGGCCTTGCGTGGCCGCCGGGTGGGACGCGGCGGAACTGCGCCGAAAATCGAGGCGCTGTTGCATTTGCGGCTGGACGGTCAGCGCTGGAAGGCGTTCGCCAAACCGGCGAAGAAACTGCAGGCGGGCGACCGTGTGGTTTTTGAAAACAATGCCAATGCCCTGGAAGCGGTTGTTGAACAAAAAGGCGAGGCTGGCGAAGTGACCCTGAGTTTCGCCCACTCGGGCCCGGCCCTGGATGCCGCTCTGGCCGGGGTGGGCGAGGTTCCGCTGCCGCCCTACATTGCCGGCAAGCGCGGCACTGACGAGCAGGACAGGGCCGATTACCAGACGGTCTATGCCGAGAAGGAGGGCGCGGTGGCCGCTCCCACGGCTGGTCTGCACTTCACGCCGGAGTTGATGGATCGCCTGCAACAGGCTGGAATATCGCATGAATTTGTCACGTTGCATGTGGGGGCCGGCACGTTTCTGCCCGTGAAGGCGGAGGACACCAAGGACCACAAGATGCATGCCGAGTGGGGCGAAGTGACCGCCGCCACCTGCCAGCGCCTCAAGGCGGCGCGCGCCACGGGCGGGCGCATCGTGGCGGTGGGCACGACCTCGCTGCGGCTGCTCGAGAGTTCCGGCCTCGAGCCGTTCTCCGGCACCACCGACATTTTCATCACGCCGGGCTACCGGTTCCGGGCAATTGACCAGCTGATCACCAATTTCCACCTGCCGAAATCGACGCTGTTCATGCTGGTTTCGGCGTTTTCCGGGCTGGAGCGGATGCGCGAGGCCTATGCCCATGCCATCGCCCATGACTATCGGTTCTATTCCTACGGGGATTCGAGCCTGCTATTCCCGGCGCCATGACGGAGTTCGGTTTCACCTTGCGGGCGACGGACGGCGCGGCCCGGCTTGGCACGGTGCATACGCTGCATGGCGATATCCGCACCCCGGCCTTCATGCCGGTGGGCACGGTGGGGACCGTGAAGGGCCTCTATCTCGACCAGGTCGAGGGCGCGGGCGCGGACATCATCCTGGGCAATACCTACCATCTGATGCTGCGGCCCGGGGCGGAGCAGGTGGCGGCCCTGGGCGGCCTTCATCGCTTCATCGGCTGGAAAAAGCCCATCCTGACCGATTCCGGCGGGTTCCAGGTCATGTCGCTGGCCAAGATCAGGAAGATCACGGAGCAGGGCGCGGTGTTCCAGTCTCACATCGATGGCCGCCGCTATGAGCTGACCCCGGAGCGGGCGATGGAAATCCAACGGCTTCTCGGCTCCGACATTCAGATGCAGCTCGACGAATGCATCGCCTATCCGCACACCGAGACGGAGGCCGAGCGCGCCATGCGGCTCTCGCTGCGCTGGGCGGAGCGTTGCCGTGAAGCCTTCGGGCGGCAGCCGGGCCGGGGCAATTTCGGCATCGTGCAAGGCGGCATCAATCCGCGGCTGCGGCGTGAGAGTGCGGAAGGGCTCACGGCCATCGGCTTCGAGGGCTATGCCATCGGCGGCCTCGCCGTGGGCGAGGGACACCAGCTGATGCTCGAAGCCATTGAACACACCGTTCCCTACCTCCCGACGGACCGGCCGCGCTACCTGATGGGGGTGGGAACGCCGGAGGACATTCTTGAGTCGGTTGCCCGCGGCGTCGACATGTTCGATTGCGTGCTGCCCACCCGCTCCGGCCGCCATGGCCAGGCCTTCACCCGGTTCGGCAAGATCAACCTGCGCAACGCCAAACATGCGGCTGACCCGCGGCCGCTTGACCCGGAGCATCCGTGCCCGGCGCTTTCGGCCTATTCCCGCGCCTATCTCCACCACCTGATCCGGGCGGGCGAGCTGCTCGGCATGATGCTGCTCTCCTGGGCCAATATCGCCTATTATCAGACGCTGATGCAGGATATCCGCGCCGCCATCGCGGCCGGGCGGTTTGAGGATTTCCGCAATGCGACGAAGGAACAGTGGCAGCGCGGCGACATCGCCGCATAATTTCCGGCAAGCTGGGAGGACGACATGAAACTGACCGACGAGGTGATCATTCCGGTTCCGCGCCAGAAGGTGTGGGAAGCGCTGAACGACCCCGAGGTGCTGCGCCAGTGCATTCCGGGCTGCGATGAAATCGCCAGGCAATCCGATACGGAGATGGAAGCCAGGGTGACCGTGAAGATGGGCCCAGTTAAGGCCACCTTCAAAGGCCAGGTCACACTTTCCGATCTCGATCCGCCCAACGGCTACCGGATCACCGGCTCGGGCACTTCCATGATGGGCGGCGCCACGGGCAGTGCCGAGGTGCGGCTTTCGGATGTGCCGGAAGGCACCAGGCTCAGCTATGATGTCGATGCCCAGGTGACGGGAAAGATCGCAAGCCTCGCCCAGCGCTTCATCGAGCCCACGGCGCGCCAGCTCTCCGGGCAGTTCTTCGAAACCTTCGCCAGGGTGGCCGGCGGCGAGACGGCCTGACCTATTTTCCGGCCCCGCCGGTGTGCTCGCCCTCGCGCGTCAGGTAATAGGCGGCGAGGATGGGAACGAAGGTCACGACGATCACGAAGATGGCCACCACATTGGTGATCGGCCGCTGGCGCGGGCGGATCAGCTCGTTCAGCATCCAGATCGGAAGGGTGGACTGCTGGCCCGCCGTGAAGGTGGTGACGATCACCTCGTCGAAGGACAGCGCGAAGGCCAGCATGCCGCCCGCCAGCAGCGCCGAGCCGATCTGCGGCAGCACCACATAACGGAAGGTCTGGAAGCCGTCGGCGCCCAAGTCCATCGAGGCCTCGATCATGCTGCCCGCGGTGCGCCGGAAGCGGGCCAGCGCATTGTTGTAGACGACGACGATGCAGAAGGTGGCGTGGCCCAGCACGATGGTCCAGGTGGAAAACGGAATATCCATCACGCTGAAGGCCGAGCGCAGCGAAATCCCCGTGATGATGCCGGGAAGTGCTATTGGCAGGATGAACAAGAGCGAAATGTAGTCGCGCCCGAAGAACCGGGCGCGCGACACGGCCGCGGCGGCACAGGTGCCCAGCACCAGGGCGATGAGCGTGGCGATGGCCGCCACCTTGAGCGACAGCCAGATCGCATCCCAGATGTCCTGCCGCTCCCAGACCACGGAGAACCATTTGAGCGTGAAGCCGGGCGGCGGAAAAGCGTAGCTCTTCTCCTCGGTGGTGAAGGCATAGACGAAAATGAGCAGCAGCGGCAGATGCAGGAACAGAAGCCCGCCGATGGCCGCGATGCTCAAGCCCAGCGGTGGCCGGATGCCGTGGTCAGAGCGCATCGAAGGCCCCCATGCGCTTGGCGACGCTCAGATAGATCAGCATCATCACGATCGGCACCACGGTGAAGGCGGCAGCAAGCGGAATGTTGCCCGCCGTTCCCTGCAGCGTGTAGACCGCCTGGCCAAGGAAGAAGCTGGAATTGCCGACGATCTGCGGGATGATGTAGTCGCCCAGCGTCAGCGAGAAGGTGAAGATCGAGCCCGCGATGATGCCCGGCAGCGCCAGCGGCAGGATCACCGTGCGGAACGTCTGGCCGGGCGCGGCGCCAAGGTCGGCGGAGGCTTCAAGCAGGTTGGAGGGCACCCGCTCAAGCGCCGCCTGGGTGGGCAGGATCATGAACGGCAGCCAGACATAGCAGAACACCAGAAAGGTTCCGATGTAGCTGAATGACAGCGACGGACCGCCGATCACCGGAAGGGCCAGCACCGCATCAAGCAGCCAGGTGAGGTGGGTCTGTTCGGCGAGCCAGCTCACAATGCCTTCCTTGGCGAGGATCAGCTTCCAGGCATAAATCTTCACCAGATAGCTGGACCACAACGGCAGCATGATCAGAAGATAGAACAATGCCTTCCATTGCCCCCTGGCGTAGCGCGCGGCGTAATAGGAAACCGGGAACGCGATCACCGCGCAGGCGATGGTGACGAGCGCCGACATCACCAGCGAGCGGATGATCACATCAAGATTGGAAAGCCTGAGCAGCTCGCCATAGGTCGAGAGCGTGAACTCATAGACGATGAAGCCGGAAAACTCGTCGATCGAATAGAAGCTGTGCAGCAGCAGCGCCAGCAAAGCACCGAGATAGACGATGCCGAGCCACAACAGCGGCGGAATCAGCAGCAACAGCGTGAGCAGGGCGGGGCGGCGGACGAAGACGTCCGAGAGGTGGCGGAACATGCCGCCGTTCAGGGTCGCGGCGCTCAATCCTCGCCCTCCATCACATGCACGGACGCGGGGTCCCAGTGCAGGACAAGGCTTTCGCCCTCGCGGAATTTCCCGGCTGCGGAGGCGGTGGTGACAGTGAGCGCCACGCCGTTGCCGGTCAGCGTATTCAGCCGCGTGACCGCGCCCTGATAGTGAACCGCCTTGACGGTCACCGATGCATGGTGACGGCCATGCGGCGCCTGGCCCCCGTGGAGGATCGCGATCTTCTCGGGCCGGAGACTTGCCCAGCGCCGAGGGCTGCCCGTTGCCTTTGCGAAGTCCGGCGTCAGCACATTGGAGGAGCCGACAAAATCAGCGACGAAACGGGTCTCCGGCCGTTCATAGATGGCTTCCGGCGTGCCCACCTGGGCGATTTTGCCTTCGTTGAAGATCGCCACCCGGTCAGCCATCGAGAGCGCCTCACCCTGGTCATGGGTGACGAACACGAAGGTGATGCCGAGGTTGCGCTGCAGCGTTTTCAGTTCCACCTGCATCTGCTCGCGGAGTTTCAGGTCGAGCGCGCCCAGGGGCTCGTCGAGCAGCAGCACCTTGGGCTGATTGACGAGCGCGCGGGCCAGCGCCACGCGTTGCCGCTGTCCCCCTGAAAGCTGGGATGGCCGCCGCTCGCCGAAGCCTGGCAGCGCGACGAGATCCAAGGCTCTCGCGGCCTCGGTTGTGCGGCGGTCACGGTCGATCCCTTTCACCATCAGGCCATAGGCAACATTCTCCAGCACAGTCATGTGCGGAAACAGCGCATAGTCCTGAAACACCGTGTTGACGTTGCGCCGGTAGGGCGGAACCCCTTCCGCCGTGTCGCCAAATATCTCGATGTGGCCCGAGGTGGGCTGCTCGAAACCGGCGATCAGCCTGAGGCAGGTTGTCTTGCCGGAGCCGGACGGACCCAGCAGGGCGAAAAATTCACCCTCTCCGATGTCGAGTGTCACGTCATCCACGGCGCGGACGCTGCCGAAATGGCGTCTGACATGCTGAAAACGGACGGCGATTGTCATGATGTCTCCAACTGCCCGCGCCGCGCGAGAGAGCGGAGGGCAGGGTGGCTTACAACAATCCCCGGGGACTGGCCCCGGGGACAGAAACCCTTACGGAAAAGGGCCGGATCAGCGGCCGCCCATGACGGCGATCATGTCGGTGACCCAGCGATAATAGGGCACGCAGCCAGCCGACTGGCTTTCGCACTTCGCCACCGGCGTGCGCCAGAAGTGGATCCTGTCGAAATTGTTGATGCCGTTGGTCTCGCAGCCCTTCTCGCCGAGCAGGGGATTGCCCTGGCAGGCGGCGGGAACGGCTGGCACCGAACCGAACCACGCCGCCAGGTCGCCCTGGAGCTTGGGGTTGATCGAGTGCTCGAGCCACATATAGGCGCAGTTGGGATGCGCCGCCTCGGCATGCATCATCGTGGTGTCGGCCCAGCCGGTGGCGCCCTCCTGGGGAATGGTCGAGGCGATCGGCTGCTTATCCGCCTGCAGCAGGTTGACCTGGAACGGCCAGGACGAGGAGGCGACGACGCCTTCATTCTTGAAGTCGTCGATCTGCATGAAGGCGTCATGCCAGTAGCGGCCGACCAGCGGCCGCTGGACGCGCAGGAGATTGAGGGCGGCCTTGTATTGGTCCTCGTTCAGCTCATAGGGGTCCTTGATGCCCAGCTCCGGCTTGGTGGCCATCAGATAGAGCGCCGCATCGGCGATGTAGATCGGCCCGTCGAAGGCCTGGATGCGGCCTTTGTTCGACTTGCCGTCCGGCAGCGTCTGCTCCTCGAACACCACCGACCAGCTCTTGGGCGCTTCCTTGAACACATTGGTGTTATAGGCGAGGACGTTAGCCCCCCACTGGTAGGGAACGCCGTAATGTACGCCGTTCACCGTATGCCAGGGTGCCTTCTGCAGGCGCTCGTCGACGGTCTTGAAGGAGGGAATGAGGTCAATGTTGATCGGCTGCACCCGCTTGCCGGAGATGAGGCGCAGTGACGCATCGCCCGAAGCGGTGACGAGGTCGAAGCCGCCTTCGTTCATCAGCGCCACCATTTCATCCGAGGTGCCGGCGGTCTTGATGTTGACCTTGCACTGGGTCTTTTTCTCGAAGTCCGTCACCCAGTCGAAATTCTTGTCGGTTTCGCCGCGTTCGATATAGCCCGGCCATGCCACGATATCGACCTGGCCTTCGCCAGGACCGATCTCCTTCTTCATCTCCTGCGCCATGCCGATGCCGGTGGCGGCGGCGAGGGCGGCAAGCGAGGCAATCGCTGTCTTCACGAAAGTCATGATATGCTGTCTCCCTGAAGGGCCGTCTCCCGGCATGCCTACTTGGCAGAACCCGCCGGCCCGTGCCATGCATTGTGGACCGAACCTACGGACAGTTTCAACCCCGCATCCGCCATGACCAGCATCTGGATAAAATCGCCGCTTGCCGTGCTGGCCCATGCCCCGGCGGGAATCGTGGTGCGCGACGGGCGCATCGCCGAGATGTTGTCTGGCGGGCAGCAGCCTTCCGCAACCGTGGATGAGGTTTTCGATGCCTCGCGCCATGTGGTGCTGCCGGGTCTCGTCAATACGCACCATCATTTCTACCAGACGCTGACCCGCGCTCACCCGGAGGCCATCAACAAGAAGCTCTTTGACTGGCTGGTGGCGCTCTACCCGATCTGGGCGCGGCTCACGCCGGAGGGGTTGCGTCTCGCCACCCGGCTGGCGCTCACTGAACTCCTCATGTCGGGCGTCACGACCACCTCGGATCACCACTATCTCTTTCCGGCCGGCCTTGATGAGGCGATGGACATCCAGGTCGAGGAGGCCCGCCGGCTGGGCATGCGGATGACGGTGACGCGCGGCTCCATGAACCTTTCCCGGAAAGATGGAGGCCTGCCGCCGGACAGCGTGGTCCAGGATGAAGACGACATCCTCGCCGATTGCGAGCGGGTGATCGGCCGCTACCACCAGAAAGGCGATGGCGCCATGATCCAGGTGGCGCTGGCGCCGTGTTCGCCATTTACTGTCACGCGATCGCTGATGTGCGCCTGCGGCGCGCTGGCTGAAAAGCATGATTGCCGCCTTCACACCCATCTGGCCGAGACCGAGGATGAAGACCGGTTCTGCCGCGCCATGTTCGGCATGAGCCCGCTCGACTATCTGGAAGATACCGGCTGGCTGGGACCGAGGACCTGGCTTGCCCACGGCATTCATTTCTCGGACAGCGATGTCGCCAGGCTCGGCCGCCACCAGGTGGGCGTCTGCCACTGCCCCACCTCGAACATGGTGCTTGCTTCGGGCCAGTGCCGGACGCGCGAACTGGAAGCGGCGGGCGCGGCCGTGGGGCTCGGCGTGGATGGATCTGCTTCCAATGATTCGTCCAACCTCATGGAAGGTGTGCGTCATGCGCTGATGATCAACCGGCTTACCTATGACGCCTCGGTCACCCATCTCGATGCCCTGCGCTGGGCCACCCAGGGCTCGGCCCGTTGCCTCGGACGCGGCGACATCGGCGAGATTGCCATCGGCAAGCAGGCCGATCTCGCCTTGTTCACGCTGGACGAGCTGCGGTTTTCCGGCGCCGGTGACCCGCTTGCCGCGCTGGTGCTGTGCGGCGCCCATCGCGCTGACCGGGTGATGATCGGCGGCGCCTGGCGGGTGATCGACGGCCAGCCCCGCGGCATCGACGTGATGGAACTCCGGGCCGCCCATGGCGCGGCGGCAAGACGCTTCCTGTAGGGGATCAGGCGATGAATCTCGCGGCTGAATACAACAACCGTGCCCTGGTGCCGGAGCACGCCGCCATCATCGCCCGCTGGCAGCAGGATGCCCGCGCATGGCGGGACGCAACGCCCCATGAGCCGGATATCGCCTATGGCGCACGCCCGCGCAGCCGCTTCGATTTCTTCCCGGCGAGCGGGCAGGGCCCCGTTGTGCTGTTCATCCATGGCGGTTACTGGCGCTCGCTCGACAAGGCGCATTTCAGCCATGTGGCGCGTGGGCCCACTGCCCACGGTCTCGACGTGGCGGTGGCCGGCTACTCGCTGTGCCCGGAGGTCGGCATCCTCGATATCATCGACGAGTTGCGGCAGTGCTGCCTGTTTCTGCGCCAGCGTTTCGGACGGCCCTTGCTGGTCACCGGCCATTCGGCTGGCGGCCACCTGGCGGCGGCGATGGCGGCCACCGATTGGCAGGCCTATGGCCAGCCGCCCGGCCTTGTTCTCTCCGGCCTCTCGATCAGCGGCCTCTTCGACCTGCGGCCGCTCATCGCCACGCCGATCAATGATGACCTGCGGCTCTCCGCCGCAACGGCGGTCGCGGCGAGCCCACTGCTCTGGCCGATGCCCAATGTCCTGAGCTTCGACAGCTGGGTGGGCGCCCGCGAAAGCCGGGAATTCCTGCGCCAGGCGCGGTCTCTGGCGGCGGCCTGGCAGGGGCTGGGACTCGATTGCCGGTATGCGGAGGTGGCGGAGGCCAATCACTTCACAATTGGCGACCGATTGTGCCAGCCGGACCACCCGATGACCCTGAGACTGCTGGCGCTCGCGGGAAAATCGTAGTTTGTTAACAGCGCTTTAGCAAAGCCCGCGCAGGCTGGCCAAAAGTCAGTGTGCGGGCCCGCGATTTACCCCTCCACAACTGACCCGAAGCAACTATATACTCGTAACGATGCCGAAGCAGCCAGTCCACAAGGAAGACAATCAGACCGGGGTGATCACCCGCACTGACGCGAAGACGAAGAAACCTTCGCTCTACAAAGTTCTGCTGCTCAACGATGATTACACGCCGATGGAATTCGTGGTCCATGTTCTGGAGCGGTTCTTCGGCAAGGGACGCGAAGAGGCAACCCGCATCATGCTGCATGTGCATCAGAAGGGTGTGGGCGTGTGCGGGGTATATACATTCGAGGTGGCCGAGACGAAAGTGACCCAGGTCATGGATTTCGCCCGGCAACACCAACATCCGCTTCAGTGCACCATGGAAAAGGAATAGGCCGATGCCGACATTCTCCCGCAGTCTTGAAAAGGCACTGCACCGGGCACTGGCCCTGGCCAATGAGCGGCGGCACGAATATGCCACGCTCGAGCACCTCCTGCTGTCCCTCACCGACGACAAGGACGCCGCCGCGGTGCTCAAGGCCTGCAACGTCGATCTCGAGGTGCTGCGCCGCAGCCTTACCAATTACATCGATACCGAACTGGGCCAGATGATAGCCGCCGAGCGTGAGGAGTCGAAACCCACCGCCGGTTTCCAGAGGGTGATCCAGCGCGCGGTGATCCATGTCCAGTCCTCGGGCCGCGAGGAAGTGACGGGGGCCAATGTGCTGGTGGCCATTTTCGCGGAGCGCGAAAGCCACGCCGCCTTCTTCCTCCAGGAACAGGACATGACGCGCTATGACGCCGTCAATTATATTTCGCATGGCATCGCCAAGCGGACCGGCCTTTCCGAGGCGCGGCCGGTGCGCGGCGTCGAGCAGGACCAGCAGGGCAATGGCGGCGCCGAGAATGAGGAGGGCGCGCCCGCTTCGCCCAAGAAGAAGGGCGAGGGCGATGCGCTCGATGCCTATTGCATCAATCTCAACAAGAAGGCTGCCGAAGGCAAGATCGACCCGCTGATCGGGCGTGAACCCGAAGTGCGACGGACGATCCAGATCCTCTGCCGCCGCCAGAAGAACAATCCGTTGTTCGTGGGCGATCCGGGCGTCGGCAAGACGGCGATCGCCGAAGGTCTGGCGCGCAAGATCATCAATGGCGATGTTCCGGATGTGCTGCAGAACTGCACCGTGTTCCAGCTTGACATGGGCGCGCTGCTGGCCGGCACCCGCTATCGCGGCGATTTCGAAGAACGCCTCAAGGCGGTGGTGACTGAATTGGAAGCCCAGCCCGGTTCCGTGCTGTTCATTGATGAAATCCATACCGTGATCGGCGCGGGGGCAACTTCCGGCGGCGCGATGGATGCTTCCAACCTGCTGAAGCCCGCCTTGGCGCAGGGCACCATTCGTTGCATTGGTTCCACCACCTATAAGGAATTCCGCACGCATTGTGAGAAAGACCGCGCCTTGGTGCGGCGCTTCCAGAAGATTGATGTGAATGAACCATCGGTCGAAGATGCGGTGAAGATCCTGCAGGGTCTCAAGACC
>NZ_JBJTER010000050.1:0-2618 GCF_046093005.1 Aestuariivirga sp. | reverse complement strand
GCCTTGCACGGTGCGCGTCTGCGCCAACGGACGCTGAGGAGGCTCGACCCCGGCCAGGACCAGTCCTGCGTCGATTTCGGCATCAGTGTAGGGCTGCTGGCCGTTCTCGTGGCGGATGATCGCCAAGGTGAGCGGGCGCAGGATCGCGTAGTCATGAACGTCGATCTCGTCGTCCACCCCAACGCCCACACTCGCGGCCACGGCCCGCACATAGGCGCCGGTATCGTTCTCGTTCGCCGGCGCCCAACGACCGATCATCTGCTTGATGGTCTTGAGGCCGACCCTGTCCTGGTACGCGATCAGGGTCCGGGCGAGCGCCCGGATGCCCCATTTGGCGGAGGCGAACTGGAAGAACTCCGAATCTGTCTGCTCGGCGGCCAACCCCTGCCAGGGATCGGCGGACCGGCGCAGATTGCCGGGATTGTGGTTGCGAATGCCGCGCGGCAGCGCGCGGCCTCGAGCGATCGAGGCAGTCATGGTCGTTCTCCTGGGATGAATGCCGCCGCAATGGCGGCGGGGTCAGGCGGCGGCGAGTTCCGCCGGCAGCGTGATCACGGGGATACGGGTCGGCAGGCCGTCACGGCGCATGACCGGGCCCTCGATTTCGACGAGGACGAGCCGGGTGAGCCAGTAGAGGGATGCCGCGAGGACGGCGAGATTGTGCGTGAAGCTGTTGTCGCAAGCCTGCCGCCACAGTCCGTCTTCGAGGAACAGGCAAGCCCCCTGGCAAAGCTGTAGCACCGGACAACTCCGGCACTCGGCGCGGGTCGACCAGTGATGGGCCGTGGTCAGGCGAATGTCCTCGAACGCCTCGATCGAACCGATCCGGTGCTTGGTGGCGGCACTGGTGTTCTGACAGGTCAGGGCATTGCCCTTGAGATCGACGGCCAGATCGGTCGGCCGGTCCATGCCGCATTTCTGGCCGAGGGAAGATGCCGGACGCGACTGCGCGATCGAACGGAAGAACTCCTCGATCTTCGAACGTAGGGTCGAGACCGGCATGCTCTCACCGCGTACGGCTTCCCAGAACACCGCCTCCAGATAGACGCGATGCTCGCTCTCGGTCTGGGGCGAAAGGGCGACGCCGCCCTGATCGTAGGGCAGCAGGATTTCTTCGGTGGTGAGCGGAATTTCGTCGACGGGCACGCCCAGGCGCTCGGCGATATGCCGCCGCACTGCGGCTAGCGACGTGTTGTGCTTGTGCAGCACGCAGTTGAACCCGATCCGACCCCAGGGGCGCAGACGGTCGTAGAGCTTGCGGATCGCGGCGCGCTGGTCCGGATCGTCGAGCGGGTCCGGCCCGCGATAGCGCATGGCCGGGCCGTCATGGCTGATCCCAACGCCGAAACCGAGCTTGTCCAAGAACTCGATCTTGTCGTCGTCGATCAGCGCGCCGTTGGTGATGACGTTGAAGCGAGCCTTGGGATAGGCCGATCGCAGCGCGCCAGCGAGCACGCGAAAAGTCTTCCAATAGACGAGCGGTTCGCCGCCCCAGAATTCGATCCGGACACCTCTGCCATCGCCCGTCTTGCCGCCGTCGAACCATGTCGGCAGGCGGCGCAGGAAGGACTGAACATCGCCCATGTCGCCCTGGATCTCGTGGGGCTGAGACGCTTGATTGCAGTAGGTGCAGGCGTAGTTGCACTTGAGCCCCATCTGAATTTTCAGCACGCGGATGTCGCGGCTTTTTCGCCCCGGATTCGCCGGAGACACGGGCTCCGCAGGCGTCCAGTCCGGCGGCGACGGGTCGTATCCCGTGCCGACCGCCCGCAGATCGACGGGCTCGCCGGTATCTTCCCAGCGAAGTTCCGAGCTGTGCGGGCGGTAGAGCAGTGCGCGCGCGTATCCGTTCCGGCCCGCCATCGCGAGCCGGTATTCGAGCATTTCAGTCATGTCAGGGCACCTTGATCTGATTGCGCGCGAGGGCGCCGTTCTCTTGTTCGTCGAGCCAGACAAAGACCCGATGCTTCTCGCGGGACAGCCGGCAGTCGAGTTCGTGGGTCTGGGACAGATGGCAATTGCCCCGGCACCAGGCGCGCACCGGGCAGGCTTGGCACTCAGCACTTTTCACCCAGCGCCAGGCATGATCGAGCGCCGCCTGCTCGACCTGATCTCGCGGCCCGGTCTCGTCGAATAGATGGCCGGTTCGGAAGCCGCGCTTCACACTGTGGTGGCAGGCATAGCGGTTGCCGGCGAGATCGACCGACAGATGGCTGGCGCTGTGGCACAGCGGCTCGACGGGAGCCGCCGCGCGCGCCAAACCGCGCCGCCATTCATCGAGATGGCCGTCGAAGAACAGGCTGGCATATCGATGGCCCGCCAGCCGCATCCGCGCCAGCTCCCAGAGGTGCTCGACATGGCGGTCGAGACTCTCGGGCGTGAACCAGTATCGAGGCGCGCATCCCCTGGTCGTGCGAACCCAATGGGCATAGGGCCAGAACGGCCGGCCATATTCCGCTTCGAGCCGGTCGAGCTTCTCGAACAGCGGCCAGATGACCGGGTTCTCGGCGGTGAACAGGAAGGAAATGCTCGACCGCTTGAGCCTGCGCACCATGTCCCATGCCGGCTGGCCAAACTCGCCATGGTCGCTGACGACGACGTAGAAGCTCCAGTCGTTC
>NZ_JBJTER010000049.1:0-23313 GCF_046093005.1 Aestuariivirga sp. | reverse complement strand
AGGCCGTGAAGGTGGCCCCGCCCGTCTCAGCGAGAACCTTGGTGATCGCCGCCGTCAGCGACGTCTTGCCGTGGTCCACGTGACCGATCGTCCCGATGTTGCAATGCGGCTTGTCGCGGTTGAATTTCTCTTTGGCCATCGGATGTCTCCGTTCTCAGCTTGAATTAGGCGTATTTCTTCTGGATTTCCTGAGCGACGTTGCTCGGAACCTGTTCATAGTGGTCGAACTGCATGGTGTAGCTCGCGCGGCCCTGGCTCATCGAACGCAGCGTGTTGATGTAACCGAACATGTTGGCGAGCGGCACCATGGCGTTGACGATCTGCGCGTTGCCGCGCGAGGTCGTGCCCATGATCTGGCCGCGCCGCGAGTTGAGATCGCCGATGACGCCGCCGAGATACTCTTCGGGGCTGGTCACCTCGACCTTCATCACCGGCTCGAGCAGCACGGGAGAGGCCTTCTGCAGCGCCTCGCGCAATGCCGCGCGGGAGGCGATTTCGAAGGCGATCGCTGAAGAGTCGACCTCGTGGTAAGCGCCGTCGACCAGGGCCACCTTCACGTCGACGACCGGGAAGCCGATCAGCGAGCCCGACGACATGACGGAGTTGAGGCCCTTCTCGACGCCGGGAACGAATTCCTTCGGTACCGCGCCGCCGACGATCTTGGACTCGAACTCATAGCCCGCGCCCTTCTCATTCGGCTCGACCTCGAACATCACCCGGGCGAACTGGCCGGTGCCGCCGGTCTGCTTCTTGTGGGTGTAGTCGATACGGGTCGGCTTGGTGATCGTTTCGCGGTAAGCAACCTGCGGCGCGCCGACCTGAACCTCGACCTTGTGGGTGCGCTTCAGGATGTCGACCTTGATGTCGAGGTGAAGTTCGCCCATGCCCTTGATGATGGTCTCGCCCGACTCCTGATCGGTGGAGACGCGGAAGGACGGGTCCTCGGCGGCGAGCTTGTAGAGCGCCACGGCCATCTTTTCCTGGTCGCCCTTGGTCTTGGGCTCGACCTTCATTTCGATGACCGGATCGGGGAATTCCATCTTCTCGAGGATCACCGGCTTGGCGGGGTCGCACAGCGTGTCGCCGGTGCGGGTGTCCTTGAGGCCCACGAGCGCCACGATGTCGCCGGCATAGGCTTCAGAGATTTCCTCGCGATTGTTGGCGTGCATCAGCACCATGCGGCCCACGCGCTCGTTCTTCTCGCGGGTGGAGTTGAGCAGGCTCACGCCCTTGCTCAGCACGCCGGAATAGATGCGGCAGAAGGTCAGAATGCCGTACTGGTCGTCCATCAGCTTGAAGGCGAGGAGCGACAGCGGCTCCGCGTCGGAGGACTTGCGCACCGTCTCTTCGCCGGTCCGCGGATCGACACCCTTGATCGGCGGGCGGTCGAGCGGCGAGGGAAGATAATCGACCACCGCATCGAGCAAGGGCTGCACCCCCTTGTTCTTGAACGCCGAGCCGCAAAGCACCGGGAAGAAGTGACCCTCGATCACCGCCTTGCGCAGCAGCTTCTTGATGGTCGGGATGTCGAGTTCCTTGCCGTTGAGATAGTCTTCCATGGCCTGGTCATCGAGTTCGGCGCAGGCCTCGACCATCTCCGCGCGCGCCTGCGTGGCGGCGTCCAGAAGATCGGCGGGAATGTCCTCGTCATGGAACTTGGCGCCCAGCGCCTCGTCTTCCCACACCACCGCCTTCATGCGCACGAGGTCGATGATGCCCTTGAAATTGACTTCGGCGCCGATCGGAAGCTGGATCGGAACCGGCTTGGCGCCCAGGCGCTCCTTGATGTCCTTGATGCACTGCTCGAAGCTGGCGCCCGTCTTGTCCATCTTGTTGCAGAACACGATGCGCGGCACGCTGTACTTGTCACCCTGGCGCCACACCGTCTCGGTCTGAGGTTCAACGCCCTGGTTCGAGTCGAGCACGCACACCGCGCCGTCGAGCACGCGGAGCGAACGCTCCACCTCGATGGTGAAGTCGACATGGCCCGGCGTGTCGATGATGTTCATCCGCTTGCCGTTCCAGAAAGCGGTGGTGGCGGCGGAGGTGATGGTGATGCCGCGCTCCTGCTCCTGCTCCATGAAATCCATGGTCGCGGCGCCGTCATGGACTTCGCCGATCTTGTGGCTCTTGCCCGTGTAGTAAAGGATGCGCTCGGTGGTCGTCGTCTTGCCGGCATCGATGTGGGCCATGATGCCGAAGTTACGATAGTCCTCGAGTTGGTGGGCGCGGGGCATGATGTCTTTGTCCTGTGGCTCTTACCAGCGGTAGTGCGAGAAGGCGCGGTTCGCCTCCGCCATCTTGTGGGTGTCTTCGCGCTTCTTCACGGCCGTGCCGCGGTTGGCGGCGGCGTCGAGCAGCTCGCCCGAAAGGCGGTCGACCATGGTGTTCTCGTTGCGGCCGCGCGCGGCGGTGATGATCCAGCGGATGGCCAGCGCCTGGCGGCGCTCGGTGCGCACTTCGACCGGCACCTGATAGGTGGCGCCGCCCACGCGGCGGGACCGCACCTCGATGGCCGGGGCGACGTTGCCCAGCGCCTCGTGGAACACCTGCAGCGGGTCCTGCTTGGCCTTGGCCTGGATCTTCTCGAAGGCGCCGTAGACGATGCCCTCGGCGACCGACTTCTTGCCCTGATACATCAGGTTGTTCATGAACTTCGAGACAACGAGATCGCCGAACTTCGGGTCCGGGTTGATTTCACGCTTCTCGGCGCGGTGACGACGCGACATATGCTTGTTCTCCCCGTCTTACTTCGGACGCTTGGCGCCGTATTTCGAACGGCGCTGACGGCGCTTGACGATGCCCTGGGTGTCGAGCACGCCGCGGATGATGTGATAACGCACGCCCGGCAGGTCCTTGACGCGGCCGCCGCGGATCATGACCACCGAATGTTCCTGCAGGTTGTGGCCTTCGCCGGGAATGTAGCTCACGACCTCGAAACCGTTGGTCAGCCGCACCTTGGCCACCTTGCGCAAGGCCGAGTTCGGCTTCTTGGGCGTGGTGGTATAGACGCGCGTGCACACGCCGCGCTTCTGCGGGCAAGCCTGCATCGCCGGAACCTTGTTACGATAGGTCGGCGCCTGGCGCGGCTTGCGAATAAGCTGGTTGATCGTCGGCATTTTGGCCTTGTCTCTACCTTCGAACCCGATTGCCCATAACAAATGCACCGGCGCGATCCGGGCTCTTGGACCGCGCAGTGCTCCAAAACCAGAGGACCCATGGGAGCCGCGAGGCCCCTCAGGGTCATGACCTTGAATGTGTCTTCTTCGCTTGCCGTGAGAAGCGTTTCGGCGCGCGGAGCGCCGACAGCCTGCCATTGGGAAGCGTGCGCTATCTACAGTCGGCGAGCGTACGCGTCAACCCCTAAATCAGCACCGGAGTTCGGCATATTGCCGGTTTTTCCGTGGCCGGACCGGCAAATCGCCGGAACCTCTTGTTGCAACGCACAATCAGGGCAGCCGGTGGTTGATTCCCAACAGGCGCAGCCGGTATTCCGCCGCCGCCTGATGGCCCCATTGCCCTTCATTTCCGGCCTGCCGCACCGCATGCGGGGCCACTTGCGCCACCCCTTGCGGCTCCAGCCACTGGTGGGTGCAGACCTTGAGGTAGGAGCCCACCCAGAGGCCGCCGGAATGGCGGGCCCCCGCCATGGTCGGCAACGTAGGGTTGGTGCCGCAGCACTTGTCGGAATAGACGACGCTGGCCAGCGGCCCGATGAACAGCGAGCCATAATGGGTGAGCTTGCGGGCGGTGGCGGCCGAATCGCGGGTGTGGACCTGCAGGTGCTCGGCGGCGATGAAATCGGAATAGGCGATCATCGCGGCCTCGCCGTCACAGACGGCGATTTCGCCATGGTCGCGCCAGGCCGCCCCGGCCACTTCGCGGGTGCGCAGCGTCTGGAGCTGGCGCTCAATCTCCGCGAGCACCGCCTGCCCCAGCGCCTCGCTGGTGGTGATGAGGCCAACCCGCGAGCGCACGTCATGCTCGGCCTGGGCCAAGAGGTCGGCGGCGATCATCGCCGCATCGCCGCTGTCGTCGGCCACGGTGAAGATCTCGCTGGGGCCCGCCAGCTGATCGATGCCGACCCGCCCGAACACCTGGCGCTTAGCCTCGTTCACATAGGCATTGCCAGGGCCGAAAATCTTGTCGACCTCCGGTACGCTGGCCGTGCCATAGGCCATGGCGGCGATGGCCTGGGCGCCGCCCACCCGGAAAATCCGGTGCGCCCCGGCAATGATGCAGCCGGCGATCATCGCCGGATGGGCCTTGGGCGGCAGGCAGGCGATGATTTCCTTGCAGCCCGCCACCCTGGCCGGCACCACCGTCATCACGGCGGCCGACAGGATGGGGTAGCGGCCGCCCGGCACATAGACGCCCACCCGGTCGATGGGGATCACCCGGTGGCCGAGATGCACCCCCGGCAGCGTCTCGATCTCGAGGGGCTGGAGCGTGGCGCGCTGCGCCTCGGCAAAGCGCGTGACATTGGCGATGGCATAATCGAGGTCTTCGCGGATGCCGGGGTCCAGGCTGTCGACGATCTGCTGGCGCTCGGCGGTCTCCACCTCGAGGGCGCCGTCATAGCCGTCGAACTCCAGGGAATAGCGGCGGAGCGCTTCGTCGCCGTTCCGCCGCACATCGTCGATGATCGCCCGCACCCGCGCCTCGATGGCGGCCAGATCGTCACCGGCCACGACGGCCGGACGCTTGAGATATCTGACGCCGGCAGGTTGGTTCGCGGTCATGTGGCAAGCTCCAGTGAAACACCGCGCCAAGCTTCCCGCATCGGGGCGGCCGGCGCAAGAGCGGCCCCTACGCCCGCGCGTCCAGGAAGGGCTGAAACCGACCGGTTTCGGCGAGGCTGCTACGCCGGAACCGCCTGCGGCCCGGAAAGACGTCTGGCGTGCAGGTGATCGAGAATGTAGGCGGCTGCCCCCGGCGCCCACGCATCGGCGCCGGGAAACAGGCCGTTTTCCTCGGGCAGGCAACGCGCCAGCATGTCCGTGTTGATGACGCCGGGATCGAGCGCAATGGCGCGGACTTGCGAGCCCGCCTTTTGAAGATCGGCCGAAAGACTGCCGATCATGCCTTCGACGCCGAACTTGCTGGCGCAATAGGGGCCGACGCCACTGCCGGCCGAGCGGCCCCAGCCCGAGCTGATGGCGATGAAAGTGCCATCGGCCATGCGCGGTATGAAGGCTTTGGCCAGCAGGAACGGTCCGGTCAGATTGACGGCGATCACCTCATTCCACTCGGCAACGGGCGTTTGCCACAGCGGCTGGCGTTCATTGATGACCCCGGCATTGGCGATCACGATCGTCGGAGGATCGATGGCCGCCGTTTCCCGGGCGAAGGCGTCCAGCGCGGCGGCGTCGGTGGCGTCAACAGCCGCCACCCGGTGCGGCGCGCCAAACCGGCGGCGGAGTTGCCGGGCGCTTTCTTCCGTGCGCACCGTGGCGCTCACCCGGCACCCCCGGGCGATGAAGTTGCTGGCCAGCGCCAGACCGAGGCCGCGGGAACATCCGGTGATGACGACGTGGATCATGGGCGTGCACTCCGAGCCGGTTTTCCTGGCACTCCACTCCATTCGGAACCCGTTTTCAAAGGCTTTGTGGCCGGACGGCAAATAAGTGAGGTGTCACCGAAATTGCCCGGAACTGGCGCTACGGCGAAGGCGGGTGACCGGCGGGCCCGCCCGTCGTCCTGTTCTATTTCGCAAGTCCGGCGGGGCACGCGGCGGGCCGCGCCTCGCTCATCGCCTATTTCCTGTTCACCGACGCGGTGGGTCTGGGCTTCCTCGCCCGCGAAGGCCTGGTGACCCGCGAGGCGGGGCTCCTGGCCCTCACCTTCCTGCCGGTGCTGGTGGCGGGCGTGTGGCTGGGGGCGCGCAGCTTCAAATCAGCCGACCCCACCCGCTTCCGCCAGATCGTGCTGCTGGTGGTGGCGGGCCTGGCGGTGATCACCGCCGCCAAAGCGGCGCTGACGCTGTGAGGGTGGAGCGATTAGCTGTTGACTGAGCGGCCGCAAGAACATACCATGAACAATCTTCTTGTTTGTCTGGCTGCGTTGCTCTGGTCATCATAACGGAATGCAGAATCATGCCTTGGTCCCGGCGGACATCGCCGCGCGTTACGACATCCGCGAATGGCGGAACGGGCTGGCCATCCTTGCCGCCGCCCGGCCTTCGGAATGGGCGGATATCCAGGCGGTGCTCAGAAACTTCACCCTGCTCCGCAGTGACATTCTCAAGCCCGGCGGCTCCAAGTCCGATATCGCCGGCAAGATTGACGGCCATTTCACCAGACTCGGCTGGAAGGAAAAGCAATTCGACACCCGCATCATGGTGGACAACACGGAGTTCCACGCCCCAACCCACAAGGTGGACTGCTATAAGAACCGCGTGGCTCTGGAAGTCGAATGGAACAACAAGGACCCGTTCTTTGACCGCGACCTCAACAATTTCCGCCTGCTGTTCGATTTGCGGGCCATCGATGTGGGCGTCATCATCACGCGGGCAAGCGGCTTGCAGGCCATCTTCAATCGGCTCGGGCGCGGCCCAAGCTACGGCAACTCCACAACGCATCTTGATAAGCTCCTGCCCCGCATCGAGGGCGGAGGCGGCGGCGGCTGCCCGGTGGTAGCCATCGCGATCAGAACAGAGGCATATAAGGACGATGGACCAGCTCAATAAGACGATCATCGATCTCGCCTCTTCGCTGCACGGGCGGAAGTTCCACACGGTTCTGGCCGATCCGCCGTGGCGCTTCACCAACCGCACCGGCAAGATCGCGCCGGAGCACCGCCGCCTGACGCGCTATGAAACCATGACCACGGACGACATCCGCGCCCTGCCCGTGGCCGATGTGGTGAAGGACCCCGCGCATCTTTACCTCTGGGTGCCGAACGCCTTGCTGCCCGAGGGGCTGGCGGTGATGAAATCCTGGGGCTTCGATTACAAGAGCAACATCGTCTGGCACAAAATCCGCAAGGACGGCGGCTCGGACGGGCGCGGCGTGGGGTTCTATTTCCGCAATGTCACCGAGATCCTTCTGTTCGGCACGCGCGGCAAGAACGCCCGCACCCTGGCGCCGGGGCGGCGGCAGGTGAACATGATCGAAACCCGCAAACGCGAACATTCGCGCAAGCCGGACGAACAATATGCGGTGATCGAAAGCTGCTCGCGCGGCCCCTATCTCGAACTGTTTGCGAGAGGCACCCGCCCCGGCTGGACCTATTGGGGCAACCAGGCGAACGACGATTATCAGCCGACCTGGGAGACTTATGCCAACCACTCACAGGCGGGCAGGATGGCGGCGGAGTAAGACCAGCCAGAGTACGTGGCAAGCTTGATCAGAGATACCTCCGCTACTCTCCCAAGAACCAGCGTGTTCGGCCTTCATGGTACTTGAAAAGTATATCCCTAAAGTGTATACATATCTTATGAGCCGATCCACCGTTTTCAAATCCAACAAGACCCAAGCCGTGCGCCTGCCGAAGGCCGTGGCGCTGCCGGAGCATGTCAAGAAGGTCGAGATCATCGCCAGGGGCAATACCAGGGTGATCCTGCCAGCGGGCGGCACATGGGCGGACTTTTTCGCAGGCCCCCGGCTGGACGATGATTTTCTCAGCGACCGAAAGCAGCCCCTGCCCCAGCGCCGCGACGAGAATTGATGCTCGCCTATCTGCTGGATACCGACATATGCATCCACGCTCTCAAGCGGCGCAATGCAGCGCTCACTGAAAGTTTTGCCTCTCATGATGGCCGCATGGCTGTATCGGACGTAACGCTGTTTGAACTTTACTATGGTGCGGAGCGCTATGATGACCCGGCCGCGCGTATTGCCATTATTGAGAGTTTCGCGGCGCGACTCGACGTTCTGCCCTTCGACACCCGCGCGGCATTGCATTGCGGAAATATCCGCGCCACGCTGGAGCGTCAGGGTCAGATGATCGGGGCTTATGATCTGATGATCGCCGCCATTGCCCGCTCACAGGGATTGGTGCTGGTGACCGGGAATGTTCGGGAGTTCGAGCGGGTGGAGGGGTTGCGGGTCGAGGCGTGGGGATAGCCCGCCTCGGGCGGCCCCGCACAGCAGCGGGCAGTCATTTGTATTCGTCTCGGACCACACCATGCTCATCATGCCCGGACTTGATCCGGGCATCTTCTTACCACCGCCACGAAGAGGATTGCCCGGTCAAGCCGGGCAATGACGAGTTCTGTTTGGATCACCTGAGTTCAATCGATCGTCCGATGCTCAAATATCCAACCCCTCCTCGCTCACGAACTGGGCGCGTTCGGAGATGAAGGCGAAGCGGTCTTCGGGTTTGTTGCCCATCAGCTGTTCCACCGTGCGGGCGGTGGCGGCGCGGGCGGCGTCCTCCAGCGTTACCCGCAGCAGCTGGCGCTTCTTCGGGTCCATGGTCGTCTCTTTCAGCTGGCTGGGAAGCATTTCGCCCAGGCCCTTGAAGCGGCTCACCTCCACCTTGCCGCGGCCCGCCATTTCCTTCGCCAGGATTTCCTCGCGGTGGCGGTCATCGCGCGCATAGGCCACCTTGGGGCCCTGCGCCAGCTTGTAGAGCGGCGGCACGGCGAGATAGAGGTGGCCCTCGTCGATGAGCAGCGGCATCTGGCGGTAGAAGAAGGTCATCAGCAGTGAGGCGATGTGGGCGCCGTCAACGTCGGCGTCGGTCATGATGATGATCTTGTCATAGCGCAGGTCCTCCTCGCGGTAGGAGGAACCCGTGCCGCAGCCCAGGGCCTGGATCAGGTCAGCCAGCTGCTGGTTCTGCGAGAGCTTGTCCTTGGTGGCCGAGGCCACATTGAGGATCTTGCCGCGCAAGGGGAGCACCGCCTGGGTCTCGCGGTTCCGCGCCTGCTTGGCGGAGCCGCCCGCTGAATCGCCCTCGACGATGAATAGTTCCGAGCCTTCCTTCTGGCTTGCCGCGCAATCGGCGAGCTTGCCGGGCAGCCTCAGCTTGCGCACCGCCGTCTTGCGCGAGACATCCTTCTCCTGGCGGCGGCGGATGCGCTCCTCGGCGCGCTCGATGATGAAGCCCAGAAGCCTGTCGGCCTGGGCCGGGTGGCCGGTGAGCCAGTGATCGAAATGGTCCCGCACGGCGGCCTCGACGATGCGCTGGGCCTCCACCGTGGCGAGCTTGTCCTTGGTCTGGCCCTGGAACTCCGGCTCGCGGATGAACACCGAGAGCAGCGCCCCCGCCCCCGTCATCACATCCTCGGCGGTGACCAGCCCGGCGCGCTTGTTCTGGGTGAGCTCGGCATAGTTGCGCACCGAACGCGTGAGGGCGGCGCGCAGGCCCTGCTCATGGGTGCCGCCCTCGGGCGTCGGGATGGTGTTGCAATAGGAGGATGAAAAACCGTCATCGCCGCCGAACCACGCCACCGCCCATTCCACCGTGCCATGGCCGCCGTCCTTCTCCACCCGGCCGGCGAAAATCTCCTCCACCACGCGCGGCTTTCCCTCCAGCCGCTCGGCCAGGAAATCCTTAAGCCCGCCGGGAAAGTGCAGCACCGCCTTCTCCGGCGTCTCCTTGTCCCTGATCAGCGAAGGATCGCAGGACCAGCGGATTTCGACGCCGCCGAACAGATAGGATTTGGAGCGCGACATGCGATAGAGGCGCGCCGCCGAAAACGCCGTGTTGCCCTTGCCGAAAATCTGCTCGTCAGGGCGGAACGCCACCCTGGTGCCGCGGCGGCCGGAGACCTTGCCCAGCTCCTGCACCTTGCCCGTGGGCTTGCCGCGCCGGAACTCCTGGCGGTAGAGTTGCTGGCCGCGCGCCACCTCGACGATCACATGTTCGGAGAGCGCGTTCACCACCGAGACGCCAACGCCGTGAAGCCCGCCAGAGGTTTCATAGGCGCCGGAGTCAAACTTGCCGCCGGCATGCAGCGTGGTCATGATCACTTCCAGCGCCGACTTGTCCTTGAACTTCGGATGCGCGTCGACCGGGATGCCGCGGCCATTGTCGGTGACCGCGAGATAGCCGTCGGCGGTGTAGCTGACCTCGATCCAGGTGGCGTGGCCCGCCACCGCCTCGTCCATGGCATTGTCGAGGACTTCGGCGAACAGGTGGTGCAGCGCTTTCTCGTCGGTGCCGCCGATATACATGCCGGGCCGGCGGCGCACCGGCTCCAGCCCCTCCAGCACCTCGATGTCGGCTGCGGTGTAGCTCTCCTCGCCGCGTGAGCGGGCCGGGCCTTTGGAAGGCTTCGGCCGGGATGTGGACGGCAAATCGTCAAAAAGACCGGCGGACTTTGCCGGCTTGGCAGGCTTGGCCATGAATGTTCCCGAATCGTTTCCTCAGTTGAGTATCCCCCGGCGGCGCGGCTGGCAACTCTTGACTTGTAAGCCATCACCGGGGCCATGTCGCGCCATGCCGGAGCCCGTGATCATCGCCAACCGCCCGCTGACCGCCAGGCTGCTGCTGCCAGTGTGGATCATCCAGACCGGCATGGGGCTGGTGTTCGCCCTGGCGGGGCTCAGGCTGCTGGGGCCGGGCGAGAACGGCGCCGCGGCGGTGCTGATCATCCTCGGCCTGGTGCTGGCGGCGGCGGGCGTGGTGATGACCGGGCTCAGCTGGCGCAGCGCCTGGCTCAAGGGCCCCGCCATCGAGATGACGGCGGAAGGTTTTCGTGACCGCCGCCTGTCAGACCAGCTCATTCCTTGGGCGGCGCTGTCCTGGAAGCTCGTGTTCAACGGCCGCGGCCATGCCGTGCAGATCGACGTGGCGGAGCCCTGGCGCGGCAATCTCGGCGGCTTCTGGGCACAGCGAGCGCTGGGCCGCTTCAACCGGCTGTTCCGGCACCCGGAGTTCACCGTGCTGACGCTGGGAACCGGGCGCTCGGCGCACGCCATCGCAGCGCTGCTGGCGCGGTTCAAGCCAGCCACCTCCTGAAACCTTCCATCAGGGAAACCCGCGCGGCTTGACAAGCCGGTTTTTCAGGCGTTTCCTGCCACGCAACAATATTGCCCTGCAGCAAACGACTCACTTGGGGATTGGCCCAGCCGGTTGCGGGGAACATGGCTGGCCAATGGGAGAAACGCATGTCTGACCTCAATCAACGCATTGAGGCCATGTACCAGGCCGACCGCCGGGGTGCGTGGCTGTTCGTGATCGCCCTATGGGTGGTGATCCTCTTCGTCCTGTTCATGTCCTGGCCATACATCCCTGACCAGGGGGTGCGCATCGTGGTGGCGCTGGCGGCCGCGGCGGTCTTGATCTTCAACACCGCTTCAGTGATGGCCATGCTGCGCAACTATGCCGAGGACAAGGCCTTCATCTACGGGCTCGATCTCAAGCATCTCGACGAAATGCGGAAGGGGCGCTGACCATGGCTCGCTATACCCCTCCCGAACAGAGCAAGTTCATGCAATGGGTGGACATCATCTTCGTGGTGCTGGCCATCTTCCTCGCCCTGTGGCTGCCTCTGCAGGCCGGCTGGGCCGGCGTGTCGCGCGCCATCGTGCCGATCGAAAACCCGACCTGGGAAGCGCTGGGCCAGACGCCCGCCCAGGTGGAACAATGGGTGAAGCTCGGCTTCGCGGACGCCGCCGCCGCGCATGACATCATCCAGAACAAGTTCGACTACACCATCGACTGGCTGCAGCTGATCATCATGACGGTGGTGATCGCCGGTTACTTCATCTTTCTCTTCCGGGCCTCCGACAAGGAATATCGCGAGGTGATCGACGAAAAATTCAACGGCAAGGGCAAGTGAGGGGTGATGCCATGTGGATCATGATCGCGAACCTTGGCTGGATCGTTTCCGCCGCCCTCGCCGTGTGGATGCTCTATGACTGGTTCCGCACCGACACGAGCTACTCCGAGGAGACCCTGACCTCGTCCCGCGAGGGCGAGATCGAGGCCGTCCAGGAACACCACAGGGTCTGAGGAGGAAACCATGTCAGCCACAACCGCAACGGCCGGCGCGCCGGTCAAGAAAGTCTCGCTGCTGCGCATCCTCGGTCCCGCCCATGTGTGGGCCCTCGGGGTGGGCATCGTTCTGGTCGGCGAATACACCGGCTGGAACTTCGCCGCCGACAAGGGCGGCACGCTCGCGGCGCTGATCATCTGCTGGGTGATCGGCCTGCTCTACACGTCGGTCGCCATGATCGACTCGGAGGTCACCTCCACGGTGGCCGCCGCCGGCGGCCAATATGCCCAGGCCAAGCACATCGTGGGGCCGCTGATGGCCTTCAACGTGGCGCTCTACCTGGTGTTCGCCTACACCATGCTGGAAGTCTCCAACGCCATCCTGATCGCCGACACCATCAAGTCCTATGCCGGCGAGGGCTTCGGCGACTGGCACTACCGCGGCGTCATCGCCACGGTGATCGTGGTGCTCGCCGCGCTCAACTACCGCGGCGTGCTGATGACGCTGAACGTCAACTTCGTGATCACCGCCATCGCCTATCTGGCGATCATCATCCTGTTCTTCTCGGTGCAGCCGTGGAGCCAGGGCACGGTGCTGAAGCTCAACGAAATGGTGACGCCGGAGAACGCGCTCCCCTATGGCTGGATCGGCGTCATCGCCGCCTTCCACTGGGGCATCTGGTATTACCTCGGCATCGAGGGAACGACGCAAGCCGCCGAGGAAGTGCGCTCGCCGGCCCGCTCGCTCCCTTATGGCACCATGGCGGGAATGATCACGCTGCTGATCGGCGCGTCCATCACCTGGTATGTCTGCGCCTCGCTGATGCCGTGGCAGTATCTGGGCTACACCTATTATCCGCTGCTCGACGCCGGCAAGCTTACCGGCAGCGGGCTTCTCGAAAGCCTGATGTTCGCGGCCACCATCCTGGCGGCGCTGGCATCGGCCAACGGCTGCATCAACGATGCGGCGCGCGCCTGGTTCTCGCTCGGCCGCGACCGCTACCTGCCGGCCTGGTTCTCGGCCGTGCACCCCACCTACCGCACGCCCTACCGCGCCATCCTGTTCCTGGTGCCCATCGCGCTGGCCTTCGCCTTCATCGCGAACCTCGGCCAGGCGATCACCTTCTCGATCCTGTCGGGCGTGCTGCACTACACCTTCATGAGCGTGAACATCATCATGTTCCGCAACAAGTGGCCGCTGGGGACGATCCGGCGCGGGTATACCCACCCGTTCCATCCGCTTCCGGCGATCGTGCTGCTGGTGCTGTGCATCGTGACCTATTTCGCCATCTTCCTGGGTTACGGCGCGCAGCTCACCGCCATGGTGGTGTTCTACATCGTCATGTCGCTGTGGTTCCATTTCTACCGCTACCGCTATGTGAAGCGCGGCGACCAGTTCACCATGCCCTGGCCGAAGCCGCGGGGTTACTGAACCTCCCGAAGACTGGCGGCCCGCTTCTCCCGAGGCGGGCCGTTTTCTTTTATGGTCATCTCCATGTGGCAAACGATTCTCGGCAGCCTTCTCGCGGTGGCGCGGGCGGCGCTTCTCCTGCGCCAGCTGGCGGCTGCCGCCCGGCGGCGGCGCGACGAGCCGGAACGGCTGTTTTCCGAAGCCCGCGCCGTGCTCGAAAACCCTGCGGTTGTTCCGGGCGCGACGGCTGGCGTTCATGAACTCACCGGCCGCTACAAGGGCCATGCCGTGCAGGTGAAGCTCGTCGCCGATACGCTGGCGCTGCGCAAACTGCCCAGCCTGTGGCTGATGGTGACGCTGCCAGGACCCCTTCCGGTGGCGGCCACGCTCGACCTGATGATGCGGCCAACCGGGCCCACCAGCTTTTCCAATTTCGATCACCTGCCCTTCAGCGTCGCCGCGCCGGCGGACTTTCCTGAACATGCCGTGATCCGCAGCGACGATCCAGCGCGCATGCTGCCGCCCGAGATCATCGCCGGCCATCTGGACCCGTTTTACGGCCCAAGGGCCAAGGAATTGCTGATCAGCCCGAAGGGCCTGCGCATGGTGTCGCTCATGGCCGAGGCTGACCGCGCGCGCTACGGCGTGTTCCGGCAGGCCGATTTCGGAGAGGCGCTGCTGGACCCCGGCCAGCTGACGGACTGCCTCGACCGTCTCATCGCCTTGCGCACGGCCATCGAAAGCTGGCACAAGCGGGTAACATGAACGACAAGCCGATCAATCCCTATTGGGTGCTGGCCGCCTCCCTGCTCATTCCCGGCGGCGGGCATGTGCTGCAGGGCAAGACGCAGCGCGGGCTCACCTTCCTGTTCTTCACGGTCATCCTCGGCTGGGTCAGCATCAGGCTGATGCCGGAGAGCGCCAGTTTCTTCGCCCGCCATGTGGGCGGCATTTTCATCTACGGAATCTCGGTGCTCGACTCCTACAAGATCGCGCGGGTGAACTGGGAGACGTGGAAGCACGCCCAGCACGGAAAGACCAGCGGCGAACATTAACGCCATTGAGCAACCGGCCCGGTTTTCACTATAAGGGCCAAGACGCGCCCGCTTCGCGCATGACAGGAGTTTCGTCAAAATGACCAATTGGCCCATCCACGCCGCATGGAACGGCCCCATCGTGATGATCGGCTTCGGCTCGATCGGCCGCGGCACGCTGCCGCTGATCCTCCGCCACATCAAATGCGACCCGAAGCGCATCACGGTCATCGACCCGGACGAGTCGCACAGCCTGCTGGCTGAAAAGCAGGGCGCCTCCTTCATCAACGAGTCGGTGACGCGCAAGAACTACCGCCAGCTCCTGAAGCCGCTGCTGACCGCCGGTCCGGGACAGGCCTTCATCGTGAATCTCTCGGTCGACGTCGACAGCCTGTCCATCATGCGGCTGGCGCGCGAAACCAACGCGCTCTATATCGACACCGTCATCGAGCCGTGGCCCGGCTTCTACTACAACACAAAGCTGCCACAGGCCGAACGCACCAACTACATGATGCGTGAATATATGCTGGCTCTGAAGCGTGAGCTGGGGCCCGGCCCCACCGCCATTTCCTGCTGCGGCGCCAATCCCGGCATGGTGTCCTGGTTCGTGAAGCAGGCGCTGATGGACATCGCGCGCGACACCGGCGTCAAGGTGAAAGAGCCCCAGACCCGCGAGGACTGGGCCAGGCTGATGAAGCGGCTCGGCGTCAAGGGCATCCATATCGCCGAACGCGACACCCAGCGCGCCAGGAAGCCGAAGCCCTTCGGCACCTTCGTCAACACCTGGTCGGTCGAGGGCTTTATTTCGGAGGGCTTGCAGCCGGCTGAACTCGGCTGGGGCACGCATGAGAAGAAACTTCCGCCGCTGGGCCGCCGCCATGCCGCGGGCTGCGGCGCCGCGATCTATATCGAGCGCCCGGGCGCCGATACACGGGTGCGCACCTGGACGCCCACCGAGGGCCCGCATTTCGGCTTCCTCGTCACCCACAATGAGGCGATCTCGATCGCCGATTATTTCACCTTGCGCGAGGGCCGCAAGGCCGTCTACCGTCCGACCTGCCACTATGCCTATCACCCCAGCAATGACGCGGTGCTGTCATGGCATGAGCTGCTGGGCGCGGGCGGACGGCGGCAGAAGGAAAGCTTCGTGATCGACGAGAAGGACATCGCCGACGGCCGCGATGAGCTGGGCGTGCTGCTCTACGGCCACAAGCGCAATGCCTATTGGTATGGCTCGCAGCTCTCGATCGAGGAAACCCGCAAGCTGGCGCCCTACCAGAGCGCCACCGGCCTTCAGGTGACCTCGGCGGTGATGACCGGCATGATCTGGGCGATCGAGAACCCCAATGCGGGCATCGTCGAGACCGACGAGATGGACTATCGCCGCTGCCTTGAGATCCAGACGCCCTATCTGGGCCCGGTGCGCGGTGTCTACACCGACTGGACGCCACTCGATTCCGTGGTGGCGCTGTTCGCGCCTGAGCTTGACCGCCGCGATCCCTGGCAGTTCCAGAACATTCTGGTGCGGTGAACAACATGATGCGCGACATGAAGCTAATGATCGCCGCGCTTGCCGCCACGGCGCTGCTGGCCTTCGCGCCGCCAGCCTTATCCGCGCCAAAGCACGGCATCGCCATGCTGGGCGAGCCCGCCTTGCCGCCCGGTTTCGCCCATCTGCCCTATGCCAACCCGGACGCGCCGCAAGGCGGCCAGCTGCGCCAGGCTGTGACCGGCTCCTTCGACAGCGTCAACCCGTTCATCGTCAAAGGCCAGGCGGCGGCGGGGGTTCGCACCTATGTGTTCGAGAGCCTGCTCGGGCGCAACTGGGCGGAACCTTTCTCGCTCTACGGCCTGCTTGCCGAGAGCATCGAGGTGTCGGATGACCGGCAGAGCTTCACCTTCCGGCTCCGGCCAGAGGCCAGGTTTTCCGACGGCAGCCGGGTGACGGCGGCTGATGTCGTATTCTCGATGGAAACGCTGCGCGACAAGGGCCGCCCGAACTTCAAGAACTCCTATTCCAAGGTCAAGACCGTGGAAACGCCGGATGAGCGCACGATCGTCTTCACACAGGACTCAGGCGACCGCGAGCTGCCGCTGATCATGGGGCTGATGCCGATACTCTCGAAGACATTCTGGCAGGGCAAGGATTTTTCGCAGACGACGCTGGACCCGCTCACCGGCTCCGGGCCCTACACCATGGACACGATCAAGCCGGGCGAGACCATCGTCTACAAGAAGAACCCCGGCTACTGGGGCAAGGATCTGCCGCTGCAGAAAGGCGTGTTCAACTTCGACGAAGTGCGCCTTGACTATTACCGCGACGCCAACGCCGCCTTCGAGGCCTTCAAGTCAGGCCTCGCCGACGTCCGCGCCGAGGCCGACCCGGTGCGCTGGAACACAGGCTATGATCTTCCGGCGGTGAAGGACGGTAAGATCACGCTGGAAAAAATCGCCCAGCTGACCCCGGCCGCGGCAACCGGCTTCGCGTTCAATACGAGGCGCGAGATCTTCGCCGACCCCCGCGTGCGGGAGGCGTTGATCATGGCCTTCGACTTCGAATGGGCCAATGCCAATCTTTTCGCCAATGCCTACCGCCGCACCTATGGCTATTTCAGCGGCTCCGAGCTTTCCTCGGAAGGCCAGGCGGTGGACGAACGCGAGAAGGCCGTGCTCGGCGATGCCTTTTCCAGGCTCAGGCCCGACTTCGCGGATGGCAGTTACCGGCTTCCGGTGAGCGACGGCTCCGGCCGCGACCGCAAGATGCTCCGTCAGGCGATCGGCCTGCTCGCCGATGCGGGCTGGACGGTGAGCGACCAGGGGCTCGTCAATGCGAAGGGCGAGCCGTTCGCCTTCACCATCCTGGTGCAGAACAAGGACCAGGAGAGGATCGCGCTGCACTATCAGCGCACCCTGCAGGCGATCGGCATCAAGGCGGACGTGCGCATCGTCGATTCAGCACAATTCGCTGCGCTTCAGACCACCTATGACTATGACATGATCCCGGTCACCTGGTTCAACTCGCTGTCGCCGGGCAATGAGCAGATGCTGTATTTCGGGTCCGGCGGCCGCACCGCCGAGGGCACCAGGAACTATCCCGGCATCGCCGATCCCGCCATTGATGCAGCGATCCAGGCGATGCTCAACGCCAGGACGCGCGAGGATTTCGTGGCGGCGGTGCGCGCCGAAGACCGGCTGCTGGTTTCCGGCTTCTACATGGTGCCGTTCTACGATGCCGGCGGCCAGTGGATCGCGCGCTGGAACCACATCGGCCGCCCGGACACGCAGCCGCTTCCGGGCTTTGAGACCACGACGCTCTGGCGCAATCCATGAGCCTTGCCGGGGCACCGCTTCCGCGGCGGCTCAACCTCGCGCGCCATTGCCTGTCAGACAAGCCAGCGGACAAGACCGCCCTGATCGTCGCCGGAACGGAAACCGAAGCCTGGAGCTATGGCGCGATCGAAGATGCGGTCTTGCGGCTTGCAGAAGGCCTAAGGCGCAGAGGTCTGGAGCAAGGCGGCCGGCTGTTCATCCGCATGGGAAATTCGCTTGATTATGCGCTGCTGTTTTTCGCGGCCAATGCGGCGGGCGGCGTGCCCATCCCGGCCTCGCCGCAACTCACCCCGCGCGAGACGGGCCTGCTTCTAAGAAGCAGCTGCGCCCGTCTCCTCGCCTGGGACGGCAGCCTTGCGCTTCCAGAGACGGAGGGCGTCGACATTCTCACGCCTGACGACATCGCGGAGATGAAACGGGCACCCGCCGGTTCCTATGCCGACACCGCCGCCGATGACCCGGCCTATCTCATCTTTACCTCCGGCACCTCCGGAACGCCCAAGGGCGTGCTCCACGCGCAGCGGGCGATCTGGGGGCGGCGGCCGATGTATCAGGGCTGGTACGGGATCGGCGCGGACGACGTGATGCTCCACACCGGGGCCTTCAACTGGACCTATACGCTGGGCACCGGCCTGTGCGACCCGTTCGCCAATGGCGCCACCTCCGTGGTCTGCACCGGCGAGCGCGACACGGGAGTATGGCAGCGCCTGATCGCCCGGCATGGCGTCACCATCATGGCCTCGGTGCCCGGACTCTACCGGCAGATGCTGCGCGCGGGCTTTCAGCCAGCCGCCAGCCTGCGCCACGGCCTCACCGCCGGCGAGGCTTTGGCGCAACCGATCCGCGAGCGCTGGCGGGCCGATACCGGCCGCGAGCTCTACGAGGCGCTGGGCATGAGCGAAATCTCGACCTACATCTCATCCTCGCCATCCGTGCCGGTACGGGACGGCTCGCCGGGTAAGCCGCAGGCCGGCCGCAGCGTGAAGATACTCGAGAACGGCCAGATCGGCGTTCATCATTCCGATCCAGGCCTGTTTCTCGGCTATTGGGGTGAGCAGGCCTTCGACGGCGAATGGTTCGCCACCGGCGACATGGCCGAGATCGATGCCGATGGCTATGTCTGGTACCGCGGACGGGCCGACGACCTGATGAATGCCGGGGGCTTCCGCGTGTCCCCCCTCGAGGTGGAAAGCGTTCTTTTGCAGCACCCCGCCATCGCCGAAGCGGGCGTGCGCGAATGGCCGGTCTCCGGCAGCGCCTCGATCATCGCCGCCTTTGTCGTGCCGCAGCCGGGCGCGGCGCCCGGAGAGGATCTCATCATGGGGTTTGTGCGTGAAAGGCTGGCGTCCTATAAATGTCCGAAGCAGCTGTGGTTCGTGAAGGCGCTGCCGCGAACCGCCAACGGCAAGCTGATCCGCAAAGCGCTGGAAAGGCCGTGAGCCATGACCGGACCTGTCGTCGTCGATGTCGTCTCCGATGTCATCTGTCCCTGGTGTTTTCTGGCCAAGCGGAACCTGGACGCCGCTCTCGCCTCATTGCCCGATCTCGATATCACCGTCCGCTGGCGGCCTTTCATGCTCGATCCCGGCATTCCGCCCGGGGGCGTCGAACGCCAGAGTTACATGTTGCAGAAATTCGGCGCCGAACGGCTGAAGACCTTGCACGATCCGCTGATCGCCGCAGGCGAGAAATATGGCATCCCCTATGATTTCGAGGCCATCACCCGCACGCCCAACACGCTCGATGCGCACCGGCTGATCCGCTGGTCGCACACCGCCAACCGCCAGACCCAGGTGGTTGAGCGCCTGTTCATGTCATTCTGGAGCGAGGGCCAGGATATCGGCGACCGCGAAGTGCTTGCCGCCTGCGCCGGGGATGCGGGCATCAACCCTGGCCAGATCCGGGAGTTGCTGGCCAGCGACCAGGACGTGGCGGAAACGAAAGCCGAGATCCAGCATGCCGCCAACATGGGCGTCACTGGCGTGCCGATGTTCATCCTCGCGCAGCGCTATGCCCTGCAGGGCGCCCAGCCGCCGGAGGTCATCGCCGACGCCATCTCGCGGGCGGCACAGCCAGATCAGTCATGAGCGGCGAGCGGCACAGCGGCGGCTGCCAGTGCGGGGCTATCCGCTATCTCATTGAAGGAGTGCTGGGCCGAGCGGGCTTCTGCCATTGCCGCATGTGCCAGAAAGCCTTCGGATCGATTGGCGCGCCATTGGTGGGCGTGCCACGCAATCAGCTTTCATGGACCAGGGGCGAGCCCGCCGAATTCCGCTCCTCCGCCATCGTGGCGCGCGGCTTCTGCCGCGTCTGCGGCACGCCACTGTACATGCTCGAAGATGGCTGGCCGATCTACGAGATCGCCATCGGCACGCTGGATGACCCTTCCGCCTGCGCGCCAGACCATGTGGTGGGCGTCGAAAGCAAGCTCCGCTGGGCCGATAGCCTGCCGCACTTACCCGGCCACGGCACCGCCGAGGACCGCACGCCGGAGGACCTCGCCCGCCTCGCCAGCCGCCAGCATCCCGACCACGATACGGAACACTGGCCGCCAGTGAGCGGTTGACGGCTCAGCCCAGCGCCGCCTTCACCGCGGCAAGGGCTTCCTCGGCTTTGGCGCCGTCCGGTCCGCCGGCCTGCGCCATGTCGGGCCGTCCGCCGCCGCCCTTGCCGCCCAGCGCCGCGGCGCCGGCCCGCACCAGATCGACCGCGTTGAAGCGCTTGGTCAGATCGTCGGTCACCCCGACGATCAGCCCGGCGCGGCCCTCATTATTGAGGCCGACCAGCGCCACCACGCCGGAACCAAGCTTCGCCTTGCCGTCATCGATCAGGCCCTTCATGTCATTGGGCGAGATGCCGTGCAGTACGCGGGCCATGAGCTTGACGCCATTGACCTCGCTCACGCCCTCATCCGCGCCCGCGGCGCTTCCGCCGCCGCCCAGCGCCAGACGCTTTTTCGCGTCAGCCAGATCCTTCTCCAGCTTGCGGCGTTCATCAAGCAGTGACTCGATGCGGGTGACGATCTCGCCCGCCGGGGCTTTCAGCGCCGCGGCGGCCGCCAGCACGCGGCGGTCCTGCTCGACCAGATAGGCCCGCGCCGCGGGGCCGGCCAGCGCCTCGATGCGCCGCACACCCGCCGCCGAGGCGCTTTCGCTCACCACCTTGATGAGGCCGATGTCGCCGGTGCGCGACACATGCGTGCCGCCGCAGAGCTCCAGCGAATAGACGGGCTTTCCGGCGCCGTGTTGGTTGCGGCCCATGGACACGACGCGCACTTCATCGCCGTATTTCTCGCCGAACAGCGCCATGGCGCCCTCGGCGATCGCCGCATCGACGCTCATCAGGCGGGTGGTGACGGGATCGTTCTGCAGCACGATCTCATTGGCGATGGCCTCGACCTGCTGCAACTCGTCCGGCGTCATCGCCTTGTTGTGCGAAACGTCAAAGCGCAGCCGGTTCGGCTCGACGAGCGAGCCTTTCTGCGCCACGTGGCTTCCCAGCGTGATGCGCAGCGCTTCATGAAGAAGGTGTGTTGCCGAATGGTGGATGCGGTTGCCAGCGCGCCGCGCATGATCGACGGCAAGCTCCACCGCGTTGCCCGGCGCCAGCGTGCCCTGCTCCACCTCGCCCACATGCACGAACACGTCGCCCACCCGCTTCTGGGTGTCGGTGACCCGGAACACCGCGCCCTCCGGCGTCCTTATCACGCCGTGGTCGCCGGTCTGGCCGCCCGACTCGCCGTAGAACGGCGTCTGGTTGACGATGATCGCGCCCTTCTGGCCGGCGGCGAGGCTCTTTGCTTCCTTGCCATCCACCACGATGGCGCGCACGATGCCTTCGGCGGTCTCGGTGTCGTAACCCAGGAACTCGGTGCCGCCCCATTTCTCGCGCAGTTCGAACCACACGGTTTCGGTCTTGGCTTCGCCGGTTCCTTTCCACGCCTTGCGGGCTTCCTCACGCTGGGCTTCCATCGAGGTTTCGAAGGCCGCGGTATCAACCGCGATGCCGCGCGGCTTCAGGGCGTCCTGGGTCAGGTCGAGCGGAAAACCATAGGTGTCATAAAGCTTGAAGGCCGTCTCACCCGAGAAGGTGTCGCCCTTCTTCAGGCCAGCGGAGCCCTCGTCAAGCAGCCGCAGGCCGCGCTCCAGCGTCTTCTTGAAGCGGGTTTCCTCAAGATAGAGCGTCTCGGTGATCAGCGGCTCGGCGCGGACAAGTTCGTTGTAGGCCGTTCCCATCTCGCGCACCAGGGTGGGCACCAGCCGGTACATCAGCGGCTCGCGCGCGCCGAGGAGCTCGGCATGGCGCATGGCGCGGCGCATGATGCGGCGGAGCACATAGCCGCGGCCCTCGTTGGACGGCAGCACGCCATCGGCGATCAGGAAGGAGGAGGCGCGCAGATGATCGGCGATCACCCGGTTGGAGGCCTTGGCCTCGCCGTCCGCCGCAACCCCGGTCTTCTCGACGATTGCCGCGATCAGCGCGCGGAACAGGTCGGTCTCGTAATTGTCATGCGTGCCCTGCAGCACCGCGGCGATGCGCTCGAGCCCCATGCCGGTGTCGATCGACGGCTTGGGAAGCGCGATGCGCTCGGCCTTAGAGACCTGCTCGAACTGCATGAACACCAGGTTCCAGATTTCGATGAACCGGTCGCCGTCGGCTTCGGCTGAGCCGGGCGGCCCGCCCCAGATCTTGTCGCCATGGTCATAAAAGATTTCCGAGCACGGTCCGCAGGGGCCGGTATCGCCCATCGACCAGAAATTGTCCGACGTCGGGATGCGGATGATCCGGCTGTCGGGAAGCCCGGCGATCTTGCGCCACAGCGCATGCGCTTCGTCATCCTCCGAGAACACCGTGACCGTCAGCTTGTCCTTCGGCAGGCCGAATTCGCGGGTCACCAGCGTCCAGGCCCATTCGATGGCCTCGGCCTTGAAGTAATCGCCGAAGGAGAAATTCCCCAGCATCTCGAAAAACGTATGGTGGCGGGCGGTGTAGCCCACATTGTCGAGGTCGTTGTGCTTGCCGCCGGCGCGCACGCATTTCTGGGCGGTGGTGGCGCGGCTGTAGGCCCGCTTCTCCATGCCGGTGAACACGTTCTTGAACTGCACCATGCCGGAATTGGCGAACATCAGCGTCGGGTCGTTGCGCGGCACCAGCGGCGAGGAGGCCACCACCTCATGCCCCTGGCGCTTGAAGAAATCGAGGAAGGTCGATCGGATTTGTGCAAGCCCTGTCATGTGACGCCCAGTCAATACGTGAAAAAGACAGGGTCCTTTAAGGCCGTGCGGCCCGGCTGTCCAGTTTTGCGGCCGCTGTTGCATGGCCGGGCCGGAACTGGGAAAAGCCTGACCCATGGCGCTTCGCGACGACATCAGCCTCAGCCTGGCCGCTGACTTTCCGGTGATCTGGGAGACGGCTCCCGGCCTCACCCCCTACCCCGAAGCCATGGCGAAGATGGACGCCCATGCGGACGCCATCGCCCAGGGGCTGGAGCCGGAGCGGGTGTGGCTGCTCGAACATCCGCCGCTCTATACCGCCGGCACCTCGGCGCGGCCCGAAGACCTGGTGGAGCCGGCCCGCTTCCCCGTCTTCAAGACCGGGCGTGGCGGGCAATATACCTATCACGGACCCGGCCAGCGCGTGGCCTATGTG
>NZ_JBJTER010000048.1:0-3526 GCF_046093005.1 Aestuariivirga sp. | reverse complement strand
AATGAATCCCGAGCAATTGTGGCAGACGACGCTCGATCCGTCGGTGCGCCACCTGCTGCAAGTGAAGGTGCACGACAGCGCCGACGCCGACGGCGTGTTCGCCACGCTGATGGGCGACGTGGTGGAACCCCGCCGCGATTTTATCGTCGACAACGCGCTCAAAGTCGCGAATTTGGACGTGTGAGATTCTGTTGTCACGAGTCACAGAAACTGAGACAGTTTCACAGAAAGTGAGACTCTTATTGCGACCAACTATCGATCTAACCGTTTGATCAGCGTGCAGAATTCCGAAACGCCTTGATTTGAGAATCTCATTTTCTTTGGATTTACCCTGCCAAGAGGCGTGCTGCTGGCCTGATTTTCGGCCCTGTAAAGCACTTTGCGGTTGGCGACCGGATAGCTTCAGGCGCAGATCGACCTGATGCCCACAACACCTTACTGGTCGATGCCCCTGAGGACACCGGCGCCAAAACGCTGTGTTGTACGAGCAAACTTGGAGAGGGCTGGCGGCATGCGATCAAGTTCGAGAGCACCAAGCACGCGAGGCCGCGATGTGTTGAAAAGCGCCCTTGCCCACAATCCATCATAGCCACCTCTGGCAGAAAGGCTGGAAGCTCTCGGTCCAAGCCTTGCGCTGTTTCGAGCTACCCAACCCCACCCGAGTCTTGACCGGTGAAGGCCCAATCAGGCGTAGTTTGACTGACCGCTTTTCAGATCAAGGACCCGCAATGGGCCAACGTACTGCCCAAAGGACAGCGGGAGCCTGTTTAAACAAATCGAGGTAACTCTGTGCGCTGGATCGCCCCCACCGAAAAAGACGCTGCGTCGACCTCCCTCGAAAAGCGCCTTTGGGATGCCGCCGACCAGTTCCGGGCCAATTCCGGCCTCAAGGCCCAGGAATACTCCGGCCCCATCCTCGGCCTGATCTTTTTGCGCTTCGCCGAGGTCCGCTTTGCAGCCCAGCGCGCCAAACTGGAAAAGGCCGGGGCCTCATCCCGCCGGGCCAGCCGGGTGGACGAGCCCGCCGCCTACCATGCCGACAACGTCCTCTACCTCGCCCCCGAGGCCCGGTACGACTACCTGCTGACCCTGCCCGAGGCGGCCGACATTGGTGCCAAGGTCAATGCCGCGATGCGCGAGGTCGAGAAGCATAACCCGCAGCTCGCCGGCGTGCTGCCCAAGACCTTCAACCTCTTCACCGGCACCCTGCTCAAGGAGCTGCTGAAGAAAATCTCAGAGATCCCCGCCACGCTCGACTTCGACGCCTTCGGCCGCATCTACGAATACTTCCTCGGCGAGTTCGCCATGAGCGAGGGCCAGGGCGGCGGCGAGTTCTACACGCCCGCCAGCATCGTGCAGTTGCTCGCGCAGGTGATCGAGCCGTTCCACGGCCGCATCCTCGACCCGGCCTGCGGCTCGGGCGGCATGTTCGTGCAGTCGGCCCGCTTCGTGGCCGAGCACCACAAGAACCCCGCCGCCGAGCTCTCCATCTGCGGCGTGGAGAAGACCGACGAAACCGGCCGCCTCGCCCGCTTGAACCTCTCCGTACACGGGCTGGAGGGCGACATCCGCCACGGCGGCAACGTGAACAGCTACTACGACGACCCTCACAGAGCCACCGGGCAATTCGACTTCGTGCTGGCAAATCCGCCCTTCAACGTCAACGCGGTGGACAAAGAGCGGCTGAAGGACATGGTGGGCGCCGGCCGCCGCTTCCCCTTCGGGCTGCCCAAGACCGACAATGCCAATTATCTGTGGATCCAGCTTTTCTTCTCAGCGCTCAATGATAAGGGCCGCGCCGGATTCGTGATGGCCAACTCGGCCTCCGACGCCCGTAGCAGCGAGCAAGAACTGCGGCAAAAGCTGATTGAGGCGCGGGCGGTGGACGTGATGGTCGCCGTGGGCCCCAACATGTTCTACACGGTCACGCTCCCCTGCACGCTGTGGTTCCTCGATCGGGGCAAGGCCAAGACGAAGCGCGCCGACACGGTGCTCTTCATCGACGCCCGCCACATCTACCGCCAGATCGACCGCGCCCATCGTGACTGGGCACCCGCGCAGATCGGCTTCATTGCCAACTTGGTACGGCTCTATCGCAGCGAAACGCCCGACCTGACGGTGGGCGGTAATGAGACGGCGCTCAAGCTCGCGGAAGTCTTCGGCAAGAAGCCCGCCTATGCCGACGTCCCCGGCCTGTGCAAGGCGGCGACGCTCAAGGAGATCGAGGCGCAGGGCTGGTCGCTCAACCCCGGCCGCTATGTGGGCGTGACCCCGGGTGAGGCGGTGAGCGACGAGGACTTCAAGGCGCAGCTACAAGCGCTGAACGAGGAACTGGAAATCCTTAACGCCCAGGCGCGCACTCTGGAGCAGACCATCGCCGCCAATGTGGCGGGGATTTTGGAGGCGTGAGGATGGCTGCTTCTGAGTGGCGCCCAACGAAGTTAGACGAACTCGGCTACGTCGGCCGTGGCAAGTCGCGCCATCGGCCACGAAACGCCGCATTCCTATATGGTGGACGCTACCCGTTTTTCCAAACGGGCGATATCAAAGCAGCCAACTTCTACCTAACTGATTACTCGCAGACATACAGCGAAGAAGGGTTAGCTCAGAGCAAGCTCTGGAAGCCGGGAACGCTCTGCATCACGATTGCCGCCAACATTGCAGAAAGCGCCATCCTTGGGATCGAAGGGTGCTTTCCCGATAGCGTCGTGGGATTTGTGCCTGAACCCGACAAGGCTGATGTTCGCTTCATCAAGTACTACCTGGAGATCCTCAAGCTCCGAATGCAGAACATTTCGCACGGAGCGACCCAGGACAACCTGAGCTTGGACAAACTCTTGTCATTTGACTTTCTCGTTCCCCCCCTCCCAATCCAGCGCCGCATCGCGGGGATCCTGTCGGCCTACGACGAGCTGATCGAGAACAGCCAGCGGCGCATTAAGATTCTGGAGTCGATGGCCCGCGCCCTCTACCGCGAGTGGTTCGTCCACTTCCGCTTCCCGGAGCATGAGAACGTACCGTACGTTTCGTCGGTTCTTGGCGAGATACCGAAAGGGTGGGAGGTGATGCCGTTGGAATCGCTGATGATTGACCATATCGGCGGCGGTTGGGGAAAGGAAACCGCCGACGAAGACCATACCGAACCAGCGTGGGTAATTCGTGGCACAGACATTCCCGAGGCGCGCAACTCCGGAGTGGCAGGTGTCCCGCATCGCTATCATATGTCGTCGAACCTTCGGTCCCGCAAGTTAGCAGCGGGCGACATCCTCTTTGAGGTATCCGGCGGCAGCAAAGGCCAGCCGGTCGGGCGCACGTTGTTCATCACTCCCGAACTTCTGTCCGCTTTCGACGGCGACGTGATGTGTGCCAGTTTTTGCAAGCGTATCCGCCCCGCCTCTGAAGCATACGGCGCGGAGTTGCTCTACCTTTCGTTCCTTGAAGGCTATGTGTCCGGTGAGATTGAGCAGTTCCAAGTGCAGTCTACCGGTATCTCGAACTTCAAGTGGACGGAGTATATTGCCAAAAC
>NZ_JBJTER010000047.1:0-3504 GCF_046093005.1 Aestuariivirga sp. | reverse complement strand
CTTCCTTCATAGCCTCTTTCCTCCTTCAATGTGAAAGAAGCCACCCGTTTTGAAAAGTGCGAAAGATTCTGTACGTTATCCCAATCTGGCGCTTTTGTCCCATTCTGCAAACAGAAGCTGCGCTGACACAGGGCATGCAAGCATCGTGCCAATCTCTTGGCCGGCCTGCTGTTCAATACATGGATTTGATGTTGTCGAGCTCGCGGGCAATCCCCGCGTCGTCGCGCCGGGCGATCAGACCCGAGATGACCGGCAGACGCGGACCGATCAGTGCGCCCGTCACCTCGAAGAACTCGTCTTCGCCGATCGTGGCCGTGGGCTTGCCTTCGCCGGCCAGCAGCAGCGCCACGCAGGCGATGGAGAACACCGCCACATTGGGCTCGGCGTCGGCGAAATAGCGGTTGCGCGCTGAAAGTGGCCCGATTCGCGCCACCGGGCCTTGTTCCGCCAGAGCGATCAGGATGCGCGCCATCATGCCGCTTTCTGGCGCGCCGTCATCGGCTCGCGCCGCCAGAAGGCGCCGCGCCGCGTCAACCCGGTGTTCCAGGATAAGCCATGGCGGCGACCAGTATCGCCCGGCGATGCGGATGGCCGAGCGGTAGAAATAGGCATTGAAGGTGGGGTTGTTGATCAGGCTGTCCTCGCGGATGCCGCGGGCTACCTCGCGCATGAGCCCCGGCGTGAACGGCGAAGGCAGCTTGCGCCAGCCCGGCAGGAACAGCGCGATCGACAGGTTGGCGCCGGCGTTCATCAACCGGTCCACCAGACGCGCGCCCCGGGCCACCGTTCGGGACAGGAACGGTACCCGCCCCGGTTCGCCCTGGCTGAAACGGTCGGCGTTAGCGAGATCGCGGATATAGAATTGGGCGGCGCGCAGGCCATCGCGCACGCCGGCTGCGGCGCAGACAGCATGGGCGGCCAGCGGCAGGCTGGCGGTTCGCGAGGCGCTGCTCATGGCGCTATTGAGCAAGGCGCGGGGCCACCAGTCAAGCTGTCCGCGGGGACCCTTGACAACACGCGGCCAGAGAGGCCGGTCCTCCGCACTTGTTCCCGGGGGCTTGCCGAAGGGGTGTAAGCGATGCCCGCCCTATGCTAAAGATGCGTCCATGATGGGCTCTGAAACCTTTGTCTGGGCGCTGGGCTGCGCCGCCGCGGCCGGTATTGTGGTGGCGGTGGCAGGCGGGCTGTTGACCGAAACTGGCGCCTGGTATGCCGGGCTCCGAAAGCCCGGCTGGAAGCCGCCGGACTGGGCCTTTGGGCCGGTATGGACGGTGATCATCATCCTGGCGGTGATTGCTGCGGCGCTGGCCTGGGAGGCGGCTTCAAGCCCGGCCGCGCGGGCGGCGATCCTCGTATCGCTGGTGATCAACAGCGTGCTCAACGTCGCCTGGAGCGGGTTCTTCTTCAAGCTGCGGCGGCCGGACTGGGCGCTGATCGAGGTGGCGCTGCTGTGGCTGTCGATCGTGCTGCTGGTTGTGGTGCTGGGGGCGGCCTCGTCCACGGCGGGATGGCTGCTCTTGCCGTATCTGGCCTGGGTGTCGGTCGCGGCGTTCCTTAACTACCGAATCGTGCAACTGAACAAGCCCTTCGCATGAGCGGCTTGGCGGCGTTTTTCGAAAGCGGGCTCGCCTTCAAACTGATTCTGGCCGGGCTGGCGGTGGAGATCGCGCTTGCCGGCTTTTACTTCTGGCGGCGGCGGCAGGGGCTGGTCATGCTGTTCTTCGTTGCCAATGGGCTGGCGGGGGCAGCCCTGGTTCTGGCGATGCAAAGCGCGCTACGCGGCGCGGGATGGCTGTTTGTCGCAAGCTATCTGCTGGCGGGGCTGCTTGCACATCTGGTGGATGTAGTATTAAGAGTAATATTAGCGAAAGATGCCTCGGGCATCGCGCAACAAGACCGCGCCAACCCTTCCTGATCCCGGAGTTGACCTATGAAAAAGTCCGTCCTGTTCGCAGCCCTCGCGTCCGCACTGCTGTTTGCCGTTCCCGCTCATGCCGATGGCGATGCGGCGGCAGGCGAGAAGGTGTTCGCAAAATGCAAGGCCTGCCACGAAGTTGAAAAGGGCGTGAACAAAGTCGGCCCAACACTGAAGGGCTTGGTTGGCCGTGCGGCAGCCTCGGTGCCCGATTACAAGTATTCCGAGGCGATGCTTGCCAAGGGCGCGGAAGGCCTGGTCTGGACCGAAGAAAATCTCGCCGTCTATCTGCCCGATCCCAAGGCCTATGTGCCCAAGACCAAGATGGCATTCGCCGGCCTCAAGAAGCCCGAGGACGTGGCCAATGTCATCGCGTTCCTGAAAGCGCACCCCTGACAGCAGGTAAGCCGGCTGGGCTCCGCCGCGTGAGCCGCGCATGAGCGACATCGAACGCCGCAAGCGTGAGCATATCCACGTGGTGCTGTCTGGCGCGGCGAAGCACTCCCTGCCAGCCGGCTTCGATGCGTTGCGTTTTCGGCACAACGCGCTGCCGGAAGTGGACTACGAGGCGATTGACCTCTCCACCCGATTCATGGGGAAGCCGCTGCGGCTTCCCTATCTTGCCTCCTCGATGACCGGCGGCCCGGATGCCGCCGCGCGCATCAACCGGGCCATTGCCGAAGCGGCCCAGCAATTGGGCTTCGCCATGGGCGTGGGCTCGCAGCGCATCTCGCTTACTACGCCGGAGCGTTTCGGGCTCAATTTGGAGTTGCGGCGTATCGCGCCCGATGCGCTGATCCTCGGCAATCTCGGGGCCGTGCAGCTGACCCATGGCATGGGGTTGGAAGAGGCCAGGCGCGCGGTCGATGAACTCGGCGCCGACGGGCTGATCCTGCATCTCAACCCGCTGCAGGAGGCCTTGCAGCCAGAGGGCGACCGCAACTGGCATGGCGTCGAGGCTGCTATCTCCAGGCTGACGCGGGTGCTTCCAGTGCCGGTGATCGCCAAGGAGGTGGGGAGCGGCATTTCCGCCGAGGTGGCGCGCCGCCTTGCCGATTGCGGCGTCGCCGCCATCGATGTCGCCGGCTCGGGTGGCACCAGCTGGGCGGCGGTCGAGGGCAAGCGCGCCGCCGGCGAAGCCGGAGAGGCGCTGGGTGAAATCTTCCGCGACTGGGGCATTCCCACCGCCACTTGCCTCGCCGAGGTGCGCGCCGCGCTGCCGGACATGCCGCTCATCGCGTCCGGTGGTCTGCGCCATGGCCTCGATGGCGCCAAGGCCGTGCGCCTGGGGGCCAATCTCCTGGGCCAGGCGGCGGCGCTGCTGCCGGCGGCCATCAACGGCCCGGAGGCGGTCATCGCCCATGTCGAGGCCTTCGCCACCGCGCTGCGCATCGCCTGCCTCGCGACCGGGTCGCGCAATCTCACTGAGCTTGGCCGCGCCGCGGTCTGCTAGAGCGGAATCCCATCAGTCTGCATCATATCCTGCTGCGGCGAAGTAGTTTCGGCATTCCTGAGGCTTGAAGACTGGCAGCATGTCACCAATGGCGGTCCAGAGGCCTTCGACGGTGCGCTGTGCCGCCTTGCGCAAT
>NZ_JBJTER010000046.1:0-11692 GCF_046093005.1 Aestuariivirga sp. | reverse complement strand
ATTGCGCAAGGCGGCACAGCGCACCGTCGAAGGCCTCTGGACCGCCATTGGTGACATGCTGCCAGTCTTCAAGCCTCAGGAATGCCGAAACTACTTCGCCGCAGCAGGATATGATGCAGACTGATGGGATTCCGCTCTAGGCGTCACCCCGGCGAAGGCCGGGGTCCAGCTTTGACACCAGGAAGCTGAATGCCAGCCTGCGCCGGCATGACGGCGGAAAAAATACAGGCCGGTTCAGTAAAAGCGGAAAGCAGCCTAACCGCCGCGCTCGTTCATGAGCATCGCGCCGATCTCCGCCTCGGCGACTTTCTTGCCTTCCACGTGAGCCTCGGCCCAGTATTTCCAGACCGGCGGCCGCTTGTTGGCGAGCTTGACGTGGAAATGCACCGTATCTCCGGGCACCACGGGCTTGCGGAACCGCGCCTTGTCGATTGACATGAAGAATACGAGTTTCCCCGCATGCTCGTCGCCCAGGTGGTTCAACACCAGGGCGCCGGCGGCCTGCGCCATCGCTTCGATGAGCAGCACGCCGGGCATGACCGACCGCCCCGGGAAATGCCCCTGGAAGAACGGCTCGTTGATGGTCACATTCTTGACGGCGACGCCGCTGTCCTCGCCGTTCAGGTCATACATGCGGTCAATCAGCAGAAAAGGATAGCGGTGCGGCAGAAGCTTCATGATCCGCGCGATATCCGCGGTCTTCAGCTGCGCCACTGCCGCCTGCTCGCTCATGCGCCGGCCTAGAACACCGTGCCGACCGAGAAGCGGAAGTACTCGGTCTTATCATAATCAGCCTTGACCAGCGGATAGGCCAACTCAAACCGCAACGGGCCAAACGGCGACTGCCAGAGGATGCCGGCGCCAACCGAGGCGCGGAAGGCCGCGGTGTCGAAGACCTCGCAGTCCGTGGTTGCTCCGAAGATGCAATCACCGGTGCCAACCGCCTCGGTGTCGGTCTCCGATCCGAACACCGTGCCGAAATCACTGAAGACCGCGCCGCCAATGCCCCATTCCTCTGGGAGCCCGATCGGGAAGGTCACCTCGACGGTGCCGATCGCATAGGTCGTGCCGCCAATCGAATCGGTATGGCCGTCATTGCCGCGCTGCATGGGGCCGACGCCCGAGGGTTCGAAGCCGCGGAACGTGTCGCCGCCCTTGAAGAAGCGGTCCTGCAGCGGCACGTCGTCGCCGGCGAAGGGCCACTGCTGGCCGGCGTTGCCTTCCAGCTTCAGGACGACAGCTTCCTCATAGATCGGGAGGAAGTACCAGCCATGCACCTCGATGCTGCCGTAGTGAACGTCGCCGCCAAGCCCGGCGATCTCGCCGACCACCTGGCCGCGGAAACCGTTGGTCGGCCGCAACGGGTTGTCGAGATTGTCCCAGGTGTAGGTGCCGTCGACGAAGGACTTGAGCGACTTGCCCTGCGACTGGATCACCGCCGGAGCAGCGCTTGACTTGCTGATGCCGTCCACGTCGCGCCAGATCAGGCCGTAGCGGAAGTTTATGCCGCTGTTATCGTCCAGGCGGAAACCCGACCGCAGCGCGAAACCGATCTGCTGGCTGTTGTAGTTGGACTCGGCCTGGTTGTCGGCGTTGGTGGCGAACACGTCGAAGCCGGCCGAAACCGGCAATCCCATGAAGTAGGGGTTGGTAAAGCTGAACGTTACGTTCTGCCGGAACCAGCTCGCGGTGGTGCTGAGGTTGACGTTGTACCCTTTGCCGAGGAAATTGCGCTCGTTGAGCGCGATCGACCCGACGACATATTCGCTTGTCGAATAGCCGATCGTGAAGTTGACCGAACCCGTCGATTTCTCCTGGACCTCGACGGTCAGCACCACGCGGTCAGGCGCCGAGCCCGGCTCATCCCGGAAATTCACCGTCGAGAAGAAATCCAGCGCCGTCAGCCGCCGCCGCGCCCGCTCGATCATCACCCGGTTGAACGCGTCGCCCTCGTAGAGCCGCAGCTCGCGGCGGATCACCTGGTCTTCGGTCCGGCTGTTGCCCACGATATCGATACGCTCGATGTAGGTGCGCGGGCCCTCGACGATGTTGTAGGTGATATTGAGCGTATCGCCTTCATTGCGCTGTATATCGGGATTGACCCGGGCGAACACGAAGCCTTGCCGCGACGCTTCCAGCGTTAGCCTCTCAACGCTCTTGTCCACCTTGGTGGCGTCGAAATAGTCTCCGACGCCGGTCTTGACCTCTTTGATCAGCGGCGGGGTGTCGAGGTTGGCGTCGCCCACATTCACGGCGACATCCGCGATCTTGTACCGGGGACCTTCCTCGATGGTATAGGTGATGGTGAAACCGGATGCGTCCGGCAGCAGCACGGCGTCCGCCGAAACAATCCGCACGTCGGCGAAACCATTCTTCAGGTAGAAGCGGCGGAGCAGTTCCTTGTCGTATTCGAGGCGGTCCGGATCGTAAGTGTCGTTGCGGTTGAAAAACCGCCACCATGCATACTGCTGGGTTCCCACCACGCCCTTCAGCGTGTAGGCGCTGAAAGCGTTATTGCCCACGAACTCGATACTCCGGACCTTCGTCTCCTCGCCCTCGTTGATTTCGAAAACAAGGTCGACGCGGTTCTGTGGCAGCTTGATGATCTTGGGCGACACCGAGACCGAATAGTAGCCTGACCGGCGGTAGACGGCGATGATCCGGTTGACGTCGCTCAGCACCTTGGCGCGGGTGAACATCATGCGTTCGCGCAGTTCCACTTCCTTCGCCAGGTCAGCGTCCTTGACCGCTTTGTTGCCCTCGAAATTCACCCGGTTGACCATCGGGTTTTCCTCGACCCGCACCACCAGCGTGCTGCCGCGGCGGGTGATCTGGACGTCCGAGAACAGACCGGTTTGGAAAAGCGCCTTGACTGCCGCGTCGATCTCGTCGGCGCTGACATCGGTTCCGGCGGAAAATGGGATGTAGGCGAGGATTGTATCGTTCTCAACCCGCTGATTGCCTTCAACGGAAATCGAGGACACTATCTGAGCGTGAGCCAGCGATGGCCCCCATCCTGGCCCGGAGAGCGGGCCCATCAAACTCATGATCAGGGCCAGAACAGCAACAAGTACAAACCGGTAACGCATCCAACCGCCGTTTCCGCAGACATCGCGCCCGCGTCGAATCCCTCTGATGGCAACGGTTTTACCTACCTTACCATCCATTGCAAACACAACTTCCACGGGCAAGATCAACCGCCCATCCACACCGATGCAACCCGAACCCGGTCATTCCAGGTACCGACCAGCATCAGCATGATGACCACCGAGAACCCGATCCGGAACCCCCACTCCTGGGCGGCTTCGTCCAGCGGCCGCCCACGCACCGCCTCGATCGCGTAGTAGACCAGATGCCCACCATCCAGCATAGGGATTGGGAAAAGGTTAATCAGCCCTATACTGACCGACAAAAATGCGAGCACCGTGACAAACTGGAACACGCCCAGCGAGGCCGCATCGCCCGCCGCCTTGGCGATCGAAATGGGGCCGCCGAGTTGATCGGCGCTCTCGCGTCCGGAAAACAGCTTGCCGACATAGCCCAGGGTCGATGAAACGATGAACCAGGTCCGCTCCATGCCGCGTTCGAAAGCCTGAACCGGACCCATCTGTTCATATTGGACAGGCCCGCCCGGATTGTTGCGCACGCCGAGCAGCCCGATGCGCATCTTGCCGCCGAAATTGTCCGGCTCCTCCTTGAGATCGGGCACAATCGGCAGGCTGAGCCGCTCGCCGTTGCGGTTGATGACCACGGTAAGCTCCTCGCCCGCCCGGGTGATCACCGCCTGCTGCAACTGGCTGAAATCCTCGATCTCCTTGCCGTCGATCTCCACGATGATGTCACCCTTGCGGATGCCGGCCCTTTCCGCGGCGCTGCCGGGCAGCACCTCGTCGACGCGCGGTTCCATCACCGGCGCGCCCACGGTCATGAACAACGCCGTGAAGATCACGATGGCCAGCAGGAAATTGGCACTCGGCCCCGCCGCCACCACGGCCGCGCGCTGCCACACCGGCTTGCCATGGAAATTTCCGGGATCGAGCTTGGCCTGCTCGACAGCCGCGCCGCTGGGCAGGCTGGCGGCATTGGCGTCGCCTTTGAATTTGACGTAGCCACCGAGCGGAATCCAGGCGATCTTCCAGCGGGTGCCGTTCTTGTCATACCAGCCGGCGATCTCGCGGCCGAAACCGATCGAGAAGGATTCGACATCGACGCCGCACCAGCGGGCCACCAGATAGTGGCCGAGTTCATGGATGAACACGATGACGGTGAGCGCGATCAGAAACGGAATGGCGTAAAACACCAGCGTGCTGAGCGGCAGGTGCAGCAGGTTCAGAATATCCATCAAACAATTCCCCCGTCCCCTGCGGGGACCCAAACCCAGGTCATTCGCGACCCTCCGTCTTTAACACCACAGGATGAGATTAATACGGCAAGATTTCGGCGGCAGACCGGTCACCAGAACAGCAGGCCCGCTCCGGCGTTGCCGACGCCGTAACGCACACCGCCGATAATCGCCGCCGCGGTGGCAACCGCCACGAGGCCGTCGACCCGGTCGATGACGCCGCCATGCCCCGGTATGAGCTTTCCCGAATCCTTCACCCCGTAATGGCGTTTCATGGCCGATTTGAACAGATCGCCGGCCTGTTCGACGACCGCCATCACGGCCGCGAAGGCCACCAGGCCCAGAAGCCCCCTCAGGCCCAGCGCGAGCCCCACGCCGAGCGCCGCGAGGGCGCTGCCGGCCATGGCGCCGGCGAGGCCGGCCCAGGTTTTTTTGGGGCTGATGCGCGGCGCGAGCTTCGGCCCGCCGATGATCCGCCCGGCGAAATAGGCGAAGGTGTCCGCCGCCCAGACCATGAGCATAACCAGCAGGATGGCGGCGATCCCGAAGTTCGGGTCCTCGCGCAGCATGACCAGGGCGATCGGCGGCAGCGACACATAGGCCACCCCCAGAAACCGCCAGGCCGGCCCGCCGCGGGCCCGCCACAGCGCCAGCCCGGCTGACAGGGCCGCGATCACCGCAATCGTCAGCAGCGCGCCTTCCAGTCCGATGACCAGCGGCAGCAGCGCGCCGCACATGGCGCCCGCCGCATGCAGCGCGAATTGCAGCGGGTCGTCGTCATGAACGATCCGCACCCATTCCTGGGCCATCAGCACGCCGATCAGCGCCACGAACAGGTGGAACCAGATGCCGCCGGCCCAGACATCCGCGAGCACGGCGGGGATGAGCACCGCGGCGGACAGGGTCCGGACGCCGAGATCGCCCCATTTCTGCTCGGTCTGCGAGGCTTCGGCCATTATGCGGTCTGGGCCGTAAGCCCGCCGAAACGCCGGTCCCGCAGACGATAAGTCTCAACCGCCTGATGCAGCCGGTCGGCGTCGAAATCCGGCCAATAATCCGGAATAAACACAAATTCGGTATAGGCACACTGCCACAACAGATAGTTCGAGAGGCGCTGCTCGCCGCCCGTGCGGATCAGCAGGTCGGGCTCCGGCAGGCCGCCGGTATCGAGATGGTTGCCGATCACCGCCGGGGTAATGTCGTCGGGCGCGATCTTGCCGGCCGCCACCTTGTGGGCCAGCGCCCGCACGGCGCGGGTGATCTCCTGGCGGCCGCCGTAATTGAAGGCGATCACCAGCTTGAGCGCGGTGTTCTCACGGGTCAGCGCTTCCGCCTCCTCGAACATGCCGCGCAGCGACGGTTCAAGACCCTCCCGGTCGCCGATCACCATGATCCGCACATTGGCCCGGTGCAGGTCGGCCACATCGGTGCGGATATAGCGGCGCAGCAATTCGAGAAGAAATCGGACTTCCGCCGCGGGCCGTGACCAGTTCTCGGTGCTGAAGGAATAAAGCGTCAGCACGCCGATGCCCATGCCGGACGCCGCCCTTACCGTGCGGCGCAGGGCTTCGACGCCCTGGCGGTGGCCAGCCGAGCGCGGCTGGCCGCGAAGCGAAGCCCAGCGCCCGTTGCCATCCATGATGATGGCCACATGGCCGGGCATGTCCTTCATGCCTCCGCCCGCCGACATGGAAATCGCCCCCACCTCAGACCTGCATGATCTCTTGTTCTTTGGTCTTGAGGGTCTGGTCGATTTCCTTGATCGTGTCGTCGGTCATCTTCTGGACGTCGTCGGCCTTCTTCTTGTGCTCGTCCTCGCTGATGAGGTGGGCCTTCTCGAGCTGCTTCAGATGGTCCATGCCGTCGCGGCGCACGTTGCGCGCCGCCACCCGGGCCTTCTCGGCATATTGATGCGCCACCTTGACCAGTTCCTTGCGCCGCTCCTGGGTGAGGTCGGGCATGCGCAGCCTGATCACCTGGCCTTCGGTCTGCGGGTTGAGGCCGAGGTTGGAGGCGCGAATCGCCTTTTCGACGGCAACCACCAGCCCGCGGTCCCAGACGTTGATCTGCAGCAGGCGCGGCTCCGGCACCGAGATCGACCCCACCTGGGCGAGCGGCATGTTGGCGCCATAGGCATCGACATGGATGGGTTCGAGCAGGCTCGATGAGGCGCGGCCGGTGCGCAGACCGCCAAAATCATGCTTGAGCGCCTCGACCGCGCCGTGCATGCGGCGCTTGATGTCCTGGGCATTGAAAGGCTGGGGCTGGGCCATGGCGTCAGTCCTTGGTCACGGTGGTGAACACGCCGGCGCCATTGACCGCGTTGACCACGGCGCCGGGTTTGCGGATCGAGAAGACAACTACCGGAATCCCGTTGTCGCGCGCAAGGGCGATCGCCGCGGGGTCCATGATGCGCAGGTCCCTGGCGAGAATCTCTTTGAAGGTGATGTGGTCATAGCGGTGCGCCGAAGGATCGGTCTTGGGGTCGGCGGAATAGACCCCGTCGACGCTGGTGCCCTTGAACAGCGCATCGCAGGAGAGCTCGGCGGCGCGCAGCGCCGCGCCCGTGTCGGTGGTGAAGAACGGCAACCCGGTGCCCGCCGCGCAGATGATCACCCGTCCGGCCTCCAGGTGGTGGATGCCCTTGGCGCGCGAATAGGTTTCGCACACCGTCGGCATGGCGATGGCGGACAGCACCCGCGCGTCCATGCCCTTGCGGATCAGCACGCCCTGCATGGCCAGCGCGTTCATGACGGTCGCCATGATGCCCATGTGGTCGGCGGCCACCCGGTCCATGCCTTTGGCGGCGCCGGCGAGGCCGCGGAAGATGTTGCCGCCGCCGATCACCAGCGCAACCTGGGTGCCGGTCGCGGCGCAGGCCAGCACCTCGTCGGCCAGCCGCCCCACCGTGTCGAGATCGATGCCATAGGGCTGCTCGCCCATCAGCACCTCGCCCGAAAGCTTAAGAAGAATGCGCTTGTATTTCATGACCTTCCGAACAGCTACCCGCCAATTGTGTCGAGCTTAGGCCGGCCGGAGCGATTCGTCACAGGAGGCCCAGCGGATGTGCAAAGGGCCCCGGCGGGGGCCCCTGGCGTGATATCTCGTGGCAGAGACCCGTTACGGGGCGGACGACATCTTGGCCACCTCGGCCGCGAAGTCGTCTTCCTTCTTCTCGATGCCCTCGCCCAGCTGCATGCGCACGAAACCGGTGAGCTTGACATCCCCACCCGCCGCCTTGGCGGCCTCGGCGATCGCCTGGGTCACGCTCTTGGCGCCGTCATGGACATAGGCCTGCTCGAGCAGGCAGTTTTCCTTGGCGAAGGTCTTGAGGCCGGAGGCCACGATCTTCTCCATCACATTGGCGGGCTTGCCGGCGTTCTTTTCCTCGAGAATGGCGGTCTCGCGGGCCAGCACGTCCTTCGGCACCTGGTCGAGCGTCAGCGCCACCGGATTGGTGGCCGCCACATGCATGGCCAGCAGCCGGCCGAACTCATTCAGCGCCGCCTTGTTGCCGGCCGACTCGAGCGCCACCAGCACGCCGATCTTGCCCGCGCCGGGCACGATCTGGTTGTGGACATAGGAGGCGATGACCCCGTCCTTCACGGTGAGCGCCGCGGTCCGGCGCACCGTCATGTTCTCGCCGATGGCCGCAACCATTTCGGCCACATACTCAGCCACCGCATGGGGCGAGCCCGGCACATGCATGGTTTTGAGCTTCTCGGTGTCGCCCTGGGCCTGGAGGGCGAGCTTCGAGATCGCCGTCACCATGGCCTGGAACTTCTCGTTGCGGGCCACGAAGTCGGTTTCCGAGTTGACCTCGACGACCGCCCCCGTCGTGCCCTCGACAGCCACGGCCACCAGCCCTTCTGCCGCCACCCGGGTCGATTTCTTGGCGGCCTTGGCCAGGCCCTTGGCGCGCAGCCAGTCGACCGCCGCCTCCATGTCGCCACTGGTGGCGGCCAGCGCCGCCTTGCAGTCCATCATGCCCACGCCGGTCTTTTCGCGCAGGTCTTTCACCATCGCAGCCGTAATCTCGGCCATGTTCCACCTCTTGTTGAAATCAGGGTCGGGGGCCGTCTCAGGCGGCGGGCACTTCCTCGGCAACCGGAGTCTCGGCGGCGCCGATATCGACGCCCGAACCCGACTGGGCCAGAGAGATGCCCTCGATGCAGGCGCGGCTCACCAGATCGCAATAGAGAGCAACCGCCCGCCCGGCGTCGTCATTGCCGGGGATCGGGAAGGAGACGCCGGCGGGATCGGAATTGGTGTCGATCACCGCGATCACCGGAATGCCGAGGCGGTTCGCCTCCTTGATGGCGATCTGCTCCTTGTTGGTGTCGATCACGAACACCAGGTCGGGCGTGCCGCCCATGTCCTTGATGCCGCCCAGCGCCTTGTCGAGCTTTTCCTTGCTGCGGGTGAGTTCGAGCAGTTCGCGCTTGGTGAGGCCGGAATTCTCCTTGCCCAGCGTCTCGTCGACCTGGCGCAGCGTCTTGATCGAGTTGGAGATCGTCTTCCAGTTGGTCAGCGTGCCGCCGAGCCAGCGGGAATTCACGTAATACTGCGCCGAGCGCTTGGCGGACTCGGCCACCTGCTCGGAGGCGGAACGCTTGGTGCCCACGAACAGCACGCGGCCACCCTTGGCCACCGTGTCGCGCACCGTCACCAGCGCCTGGTGCAACAGCGGCACCGTCTGCGACAGGTCGATGATGTGAATGCCGTTGCGGCTACCATAGATGTAGTTCCGCATCTTCGGGTTCCAGCGATGTGTCTGGTGGCCGAAGTGAACGCCCGCTTCAAGCAGCTGACGCATGGTGAAATCTGGCAGAGCCATGTAATCCTGTCCTTTTCCGGTTGATCCGCCGCGGGGAAAGTGACCGGATCGCTCCGGCACCGGATGGATCTCGCGCTATGAGGCGGCCGAAGCCGCGTGCGCCAGACCCTGCCCCCACGTGTGAGTTGCAGTTGACGGCGCGGGCTATAGCCGCCGGCGCGGCGGAACGCAAGGGCCTGTGCGGCGGCTCACTCCCGCCAATGCGCCATCTGGCCCCGCCACCAGGTGAGCTGGCGCTTGATGTAGCGGCGGGTGGCGGTTTCGGCCCGGGCGATGGCGTCGGCCAGGCTGATCTCGCCCCGGAGATGGGCGTTCAGCTCGCGGAGCCCGATGGCCTTCATCACCGGCAGGGCCGGATCGAGGTCCTTCACCGCCTCTGCCTCTTCGAGGGCACCCTGCTCCACCATGGCCCGGAACCGGGCTGCGGCCCGGGCGTGGAGTTCGGCGCGCGGCGGGTCGAGGAATATGCGTTCAACCGCGGCCCCGGCCAGCGGCGCCTCGGCCTCGCCCTGCCGCTGCCAGTCACCGAGCGAGCGTCCGGTCGCGTCGATCACCTCCAGCGCGCGGACCAGCCGCTGGCGGTCGCCCGGCTGCAGCCTTTCGGCCATTGCCGGGTCACGCCGGCCCAACTCGCCATGAAGATCGCCTTCAAATTCACGCCACGCCGACCGGATGTCCGCCGGGATTGGCGGCACCGGCGCAAGCCCCCGCTCCAGCGCCCGGAAATAGAGCCCGGTGCCACCGGTCACCACCGGCAGGCGGCCTGCCTCCCAGGCGGCGCCGATCTCGCGCCGGGCGTCTTCCAGCCAGGCCGCCACCGAATGCGCCTCCCTGGCAGGCACATGGCCGTAGAGCCGGTGCGGCGCCAGCGCCTCTTCATCTGTCGCGGGCCGCGCCGAGAGGATGCGCAAGGCATCATAGACCTGCAGCGCATCGGCATTGATGATCACGCCGTTGCGCCCGCGCGCCAGCCTCAGCGCCAGCGCGGACTTGCCGCTGGCGGTCGGCCCTGCAATAAGCAGCACGCGTTTTTGCGATAGAGCCATCATGGATTCCGTTCTCGTCCTCATAGCAGCCCCCGGCTCCGGCGCAATCAACGCGCCGCTTCTGGGCCTGCTGAACGATCTCGGGGGTGGGGCGCCGCATTGGCTGGCGGCAGGCGAGGCTTGCGAGGTTCCGGATTTCCCGCGGCTACCCGAATTCCTGGTGGCCGTCAGGGACTTCCCGGTCGATGCCGCGGTGGTCTCCAGCCACAACCGGCGCAAGCGGCTGCTGATCGCCGACATGGACTCGACCATGATCGAGCAGGAATGCATCGACGAGCTAGGCGAGGAGGCTGGCGCGGGGGCCGAGATCAAAGAGATCACGCGGCGCGCCATGCGGGGCGAACTGGATTTCGAGGCAGCACTCGACGCCCGCGTGCGGCTTTTGAAAGGGCTTGATGAAGCGGTGATCGCCAGGATCATCCGCGAGCGCATCAGCTATATGCCGGGCGGGCGCGCGCTGATTGCCACCATGAAGGCGCATGGCGCCCGAGCCGCGCTCGTCTCGGGCGGGTTCACGCAGTTCACCATGCCCATCGCGGCACATCTGGGTTTTGACGAGCAGCGGGCCAACCAGCTGCTCGCCGCGGGCGGGCGCCTCACTGGCGAGGTGGCGCGGCCGATCCTGGGTCAGCAGGCCAAACTCGAGGCGCTGCGGTCGATCGCAGCAAGGCTGGGGCTGGAAACCGCCGATGCCATCGCGGTCGGCGACGGCGCCAATGATCTTGCCATGCTGGCGGAGGCCGGCATGGGCGTGGCGCTCCACGCCAAACCAAACGTGCAGGAGGGCTCGCTGATCCGCATCAACCACGGCGACCTGACCGCGCTCCTCTATTTGCAGGGCTACGCCCGGCCGCAGTTCAGCCGGTGAAAGGATAATGCGCCGTCAGGCTGCGCGCTTCAGGCCGTGTCCGAAGAGCATCAGCAAGGCGCCAGCGAGGGCAAGGTTCTTCATGAATTGGATCTGCTCCATGACGCGGTCCCCGCCATCCAGGTTCCAGTATTGATGAAAGACAGCTGCGGTGAGCAGACAGAAAAACGACAGCCCGAGAAACCCGACCGCCTCCGTCTTCCGGAAGAAGACCATGGCGGGAAGAACCAGCAGCATCACGATGGCGGCCACGGCCAGCAATTCCGGAAACGGCAGCCCGCGTTGCGCGATGAAACCGGCGGTGCCGGAAAACCCGGGGATCAGCAGAAAAATCGCGTCCCACCAGAACAGAGCCACGACCATGAGCTTGCCGGCAATGCCAGCCGCCGTTGCGAGCCAGGACATCACTCCGCGAGTTTCCACGTCACCCTCCGCATTCAACAGGCACAACCGCTTTGCTGCCTCTGCTCCCATTAAGCCGGAGCCGCGGGCAGTCAAGTGAAGCCGCGGTCCTCTTCCTATCGCTTCTCCCGCGTCGCGGGATCGCTGCGAAAGGTGATTGAGGCTCTGCTTCCGGCGGGGTTCGGGCGCAGCGCGCG
>NZ_JBJTER010000045.1:0-36494 GCF_046093005.1 Aestuariivirga sp. | reverse complement strand
CGCCCGCGCACGCGCAAAAACGCCCGGGCCGTTGCAATGGGCGCGGTCTATAGCAGAGGGGTTTCCAGGATGCCAGTGGAGAAAGAGGCCAATTTCAGCCGTCAGCGCCGCTCCCGCCGCTGCGCCAGCGTGGTGATGGCGATGCCCGCCGCCACCACCGCGACCCCCACCCAGACCATCGGCGGATAGCGCTCGCCGAGGAAGCCCACGCCGATGACCGCGGCGAAGGCCGCCGCCACATAGCCGATCTGCGAGAGATAGGTGGGGCCGCCCGCCGCCTGCAGCCGGAACAGCAGAAGATACATGACGGTGGCCGCCAGCAGCTGGGCCGCCGCCAGCCCCGGGATGGCGGCGAATGGCGATAGGTCGAGGCCGCCCCATGCCCAGGCAATGGCGAGGAGCGGCGCCACCGCCGCGAGGTTGATCGCCGCGCCGAGCCGCAGCGGCCCGGCGCCGCGCGGCCAGGCAACCGTCCGGTAGACATTGCCGGCGCCCAGGAACAGCGGGATCAGCGCCGCCAGCAAGAGATAGGACGACCACCCCCCACCAGCCCCGCCCTGCTGTGCGGCAACGATCAGGCAGGCCCCGGTGAGACCCACGAAAATTCCGGCAAGGCCCCAGCGGGTTGGCGGGCGCACCCCGAGGAGAAGCGAGATCAGGGCGGTGGTGATCGGCGAGGTCGCCACCAGGATCGCCGTCAGCCCCGATCCGATATGGGCGATCACCGCGAATGTCAGCGTCAGCGGAATGACATTGGAGATCAGGCTGGAGGTGGCCGCATAACGCCAGACGCCCGGCGCCGGCCCCGATGGTTCGAAGGCCAGCGCCGCCGCCAGCACCGCGAGGCCGCCGCCGAGACAGATCGCCGCCGCCCACAGCGCCGGGTTGACGCCCGCCGCCATGGCGAGCTTCCCCAGCGGGAAATTGCAGCCGAAGGCGAGGCCCGTCATCAGCAGCCCGGCCAGCGGCCGGTCCCTGCGCATCATAATGCCGCGAGCAGCGTCTCCGCCGTCAGGCTGCGGCCGGCGCGGCGCCGGGCCGCCGCCCCGTGCCGCCAGACCGCGGCGGCGGCGGCGGCAAAACCGTCCAGGCCCTGGGCCAAAAGGCCTGCCACGATCCCGGCCAGCACCTCGCCGGCGCCGGCGGTGGCGAGGCTGGGCGGGGCGTTGACATTGATCCGCGCCCGCCCGTCCGGCGCGGCGATCACCGTGTCGGCGCCTTTCAGGACCACCACGGCCCCGGACCGGCGGGCCGCCTCCCGGGCGCATTCGAGTTTCGATTTCGCGTCCTGGTTGAGATCGCCGAACAGCCTTGCGAATTCGCCCGAGTGGGGGGTCAGCACAACCGGACGGTGTGGCGCCATGGCGATCAGCCGGAACAGCCGTTCCTGCGCGTCGGCGAAACTCGTCAGGGCATCGGCATCGAGCACGGCGGCCGCCCCGCTCAGCAACACGGTCTCGACCTTGTCGCGGGTGTCCGGGCCGACCCCGGCCGCCGGACCGATCACCACCGCGTTGTTGCGGCGGTCCGCAAGCAACTGCATCAATTCCGCATCCGAAAGCATGATTGCATCAAGCTGCGTGGCATGAACCGCAAGCGCGTCGGGGCTTCCTGATAACGTTACCAGGCCGGCGCCGGAGCACAGCGCGGCGCGCGCCGCCAGCCGCGCCGCACCCGTGTTGAGGGGTCCGCCGGACACCACCACCGCATGGCCGCGGTGGTATTTGTGGCCCGCGGGCGATGCCATTGGAATGGGGATTTCCTCGTTAATCCAGGTAGTTGGCGCAATGGTCTCAATCACATCCTGGGGAATGCCGATGTCCGCCACAACGGTTTCGCCGCACAACATCCGGCCTGGCATCAAGACGTGACCCGGCTTCAGGCGGAAAAACGTAACAGTAACATCGGCTTGCACGCTGGCGCCGCGTGGCTTGCCGGTCAGGCCGTCAAGCCCCGACGGCACATCCACCGCAACCACCGGCACGCCCGCCCTATTCACCGCCGCCGCCCATGCGGAAGGAAACTCCCGGGCCAGGCCGGCGCCAAAAATTGCGTCTATTATCAACGCAGTATCGCCGATGTTTAACCCTTCTTCGAGCTCTCCATCCCAGCGCCCCGCCATCACCGCCGCATCGCCGGAGAGACGCTTCCGGTCGCCGAGCAGCGCGACCCGCACCGGCCATCCCCAGCGGCGCAAATAGCGTGCCGCAACAAAGCCATCGCCGCCGTTGTTACCGGGCCCGCACAGCACCAGCGTGGGCCGCGCGGCAAAGCGCCGGAGCAATTCCTCGGCCACGGCCCGTCCGGCATTTTCCATCAAATTCAGAGGCTTAATGCCCGCTTCCGCAGCCATCGCATCGGCGCGGTACATTTCCTCGGGGGTGAGCAAGGCCTGCGGCATGGCCCGCAAGCCTAGCCCATTCCCGCGCCTTGCGCACCCCTCCACCGCATTGGACTTGCATGCAATGCCCTTCCGGACGGATGCTGGGCCGCCAGAAGCCGGGAGATCGCCATGTCCGCCCAAAATCCGCCTGACGCCGTCAAACTGCTTGCCAAGCGCATTCTGGAAATCGGCTACGAAGACCTGCCGGCGCGCGAGCGGCACGTCATCGAACGGGTCGCCAGACGCATTGCCGTATCGCGCGATGTGGCGAGCAGCTTCGAGGAAAACCGCAGCTTTGGCGAGCGGTTAGCAGACCGCATCGCGGCCTTCGGCGGCTCCTGGAGCTTCCTGATGTTGTTCGGACTGGCCATCGCCATCTGGATTGTCATCAACGGCATGCTGCTGGTGAAGGCCGAAAGCGGGCCTTTCGATCCCTACCCGTTCATTCTGCTCAACCTGTTTCTGTCATTGGTGGCCGCCATGCAGGCGCCGGTCATCATGATGTCGCAGAACCGCCAGGCCGCCAAGGACAGGGTGCAGGCCAGCCACGACTATGAGGTAAACCTCAAGGCCGAAATCGAGATCATGGCGCTGCACGAGAAAATGGACGAACTGCGCCAGAAGGACCTCCAGGACCTTATCCGCTCCCTGAAGAGCAGCCACCAGCTGCCCTAAATAAAGGCAGTAACGCACAATATTTGTGCAGCCCATCGAAGAGTCAGGTGGGCTTTCTCCTAACCCATTGATTTCGATGAGCTGACGAAATGGCATGGGTCCTGCAAGCCCTCGCGCTACCAACGTGCGAGGACAGCCAATTCAATGAAAAAGATCGAGGCGATCATCAAGCCGTTCAAGCTCGATGAGGTGAAGGAAGCCCTCCAGGAGGTGGGCCTCCAGGGCATCACCGTGACCGAAGCCAAGGGCTTTGGCCGGCAGAAGGGCCACACCGAACTCTACCGGGGCGCCGAATATGTCGTCGACTTCCTGCCGAAGGTGAAAATCGAGGTGGTGATGGCGGACGAACTGGTCGAGCGCGCGGTGGAGGCGATCCAGAACGCCGCCCGCACCGGCCGCATCGGCGACGGCAAGATATTCATCTCCAATATCGAACAAGCCATCCGCATCCGCACCGGCGAGTCCGGTCCCGACGCCCTCTAATCCATTCAGCAACCAGATCCAGACGAGAAGGACAACACCATGAGCAAGCCAACCGATGTCGCCGGCGTTCTCCGGATGATCAAGGACAAGGACGTCAAATACGTCGACCTGCGCTTCACCGATCCGCGCGGCAAGATGCAGCATCTCACCATGGATGTGTCGCAGATGCATGAAGACGCCTGGGCCGATGGCCTGATGTTCGACGGCTCCTCAATCGCCGGCTGGAAGGCCATCAACGAGTCCGACATGGTGCTGATGCCGGATGCGGCGTCCGCCCACATGGACCCGTTCTATGCCCAGACCACCATGGCGGTGTTCTGCGACATTCTCGATCCCGGCACCGGCGAGGGCTATGCCCGCGACCCCCGCATGATCGCCAAGCGCACCGAGGCCTATCTCAAGTCGACCGGCATCGGCGACACGGTGTTCGTCGGCCCCGAGGCCGAATTCTTCATCTTCGACGACGTGAAGTACTCGGTTTCGCCCTACAACACGGGCTTCAAGCTGGACTCGGTCGAACTGCCGATCAACTCCGACCGCGACTACGAGACCGGCAACATGGGCCACCGCATGCGCACCAAGGGCGGCTATTTCCCTGTGAACCCGATGGACTCGGCTCAGGACATGCGCTCCGAGATGCTCTCCACCATGGGCGAGATGGGGCTGATCGTCGAGAAGCACCACCATGAGGTGGCATCGTCGCAGCATGAGCTGGGCACCAGGTTCCAGCCGCTGGTGACCGCCGCGGACCACATGCAAATTTACAAATACGTGATCCATAACGTGGCCCATGCCTATGGCAAGACCGCCACCTTCATGCCGAAGCCGGTGTTCGGCGACAACGGCTCCGGCATGCACTGCCACTTCTCGATCTGGAAGGACGGCAAGACCCAGATGGCCGGCAACCAGTATGCCGACCTCTCGGAAACCTGCCTCTATTTCATCGGCGGCGTGATCAAGCACGCCAAGGCGCTCAACGCCTTCACCAACCCCTCCACCAACTCCTACAAGCGGCTGGTGCCGGGCTATGAGGCGCCGGTGCTGCTGGCCTATTCCTCGCGCAACCGCTCGGCCTCCTGCCGCATCCCCTACACGTCGAACCCCAAGGCCAAGCGCGTCGAGGTGCGGTTCCCCGACCCCACCGCCAACCCCTATCTCGGCTTCTCGGCCATCATCATGGCGGGCCTCGATGGCATCGTGAACAAGATCCACCCCGGCCCGGCCATGGACAAGAACCTCTATGTCCTGCCACCCGCCGAACTGGCCCAGGTGCCGACCGTCTGCGGCTCACTGCAGGAGGCGATCGATTCGCTCGCCGCCGACCACGACTTCCTGCTCAAGGGCGGGGTGTTCTCCAAGGACCAGATCGAAAGCTACCTCGGCCTCAAGCAGGAGGAGCAGGACCGCTACCGGATGACGCCGCACCCGGTGGAATACGACATGTACTACAGCTGCTGAGGCCCTCCCCTCCACGAGGCATGAGCCAAAGCCCCGGCCGCAACGCCGGGGCTTCTTCTATTCCAATGGAGCCAGCGGCACGCAGCTGACGTCACCCTCCTCGCAGTTGAGGTAGGCTTCGAGGTCATCGAACCGCCTGGCCGTGAGGGAGGCCAGGCATTCGGTGACGATGACAGGGTTCATGCTTCCGCCTTCGGCCGCAAGCCCCTGAAACCGGCATTCGGCATCGCGGAAGGCGATCCAGGCGCGCTGGGCGCGGCGAAGTCTGTCGGCGCCGTCCGAATCGAGCCTCTGAATTATGGCGTCATAGATGTCGTTCAGCTGGGAATCGACCTGCGCCAAGGCCTCGTCCGCGCATGACTGCATTTCCGCCGTTGTCTCGGCGTTCCGGCTGCACTCGGTTCCGTCATCCTGCGCGTCGGCCACGCCGCTGGCAGCAGCGAGCAACGCCAGGCCCAGAATCGGCGCCGTAATTGTTCTGTTCACCATCATCTCACCGCCTTTCGCGCCACTTGTGAAGCGGGCCGCCCAAAACTACAAGCGCAAGGCTATGACCAAGCCACAGGCGATTCAATCCCGCTTTTCCGCCTCCGGGTTCCGGCTCGGCGTTCTGCTGGTGGCGGGAGCCGCCCTGACATGGAGCTTCGGCGGCGCCATCGCCCGCAACATCGCCGAGCCCGATCCGTGGACGATCGTGTTCTGGCGGGCCGGTTTTGCATCGCTTTTCCTGCTCCTTTTCATGCTCTGGCGCGAAGGGCCGCGATCGACCGTCCGGATGTTCCGAGACATGGGGCTGGCGGGGCTCGGTGTGGCCCTGTGCTTCGGCATCGCGTCGTCAAGCTTCGTGATGGCCCTGCAATACACCACCGTGGCCAACATCCTGCTCACCCAGGCGGCGGCCCCGCTGTTTGCGGCATTGCTGGCCTGGATGGTGTTCGGAGAACGCGTCAACCTGCCCACCTGGATCGCCATCGTGGCGGTGATCTGCGGCGTGGCGATCATGGTGTCGGCGTCGTTTTCCGGCGAGGTGTCAGCGCTCGGCGACGGGCTGGCGCTGCTGATCACGGTGCTGTTCTCAACCGCGATCGTGATCACCCGGCACCATCCGGAGGTGCGCATGATGCCCGCCGTCTGCCTCGGCACCGCCATGGCCTGCGTGGCCGCCTTCTTCCTTTCGGGGCCTCTTGCGGTGACCGGCGCCGATCTGTTCTGGCTGTTCCTGTTCGGCGCGGTGAACCTCGGCGCCGGGCTCGCCATGTTCGTGACCGGGGCGCGGCTGGTGCCCGCGGCACTCGCCGCCCTGGTGAGCACGCTCGAACCGGTGCTGGGGCCGATCTGGGTATGGCTGTTTCATGGCGAGGTTCCGGGTACCCGCACGGTGATCGGCGGCGCCATCGTCTTCGGCGCGCTGTTCCTCCATATCCTCAATGACTGGCGGCGGCAGCGGGAGCGGACGGACAGCGGCGCCAGGGCCTGATTTTCCGGTTTGCAAAAGCCCCGCGCTCTGTCACTCTTGGTGGTCAAAACAGAGGTCCGTCCATGGATTTCATCCATTTCCTGTCGAGCCACATGCTGGACCCCGCGCTGGGCGGCAAACGCCTCTACAAGAACGTGGTGGCGCAGGCGGTTCATGCCGAGGCGGTGGGCTATCGCGGGGTTGGCATCCCCGAGCATCACCTGCTCAACATTCTGCTGATCCCGGCCCCCTTGCAGATGGCGGTGAAGATCGCCGCGCACACCAAGAGAATCCTCCTGGTCACCTCCGTGTGCCAGCTGCCAATCCGCGACATGCGGATTTTCGCGGGCGAAGCCGTGCAGGCGCAGGCCCTGTGCGACGGCCGGCTGATGCTTGGCGTCGGCAAAGGCGCCTTCGGCTTCGAGACAGCGCGCTTCGGCGTCGCCATCGAAAACACCAAGCCGCAGTTCGAGGAAGACCTGAAGCTTCTGGAAGCGCTGCTGACACGGGAGGAAGTGTCCTGGGAAAGCCCGCGCTACAGCTTCCCGCCGCTGACCATCATGCCGCGGCCCGAGGACCCGATTCCGCTGATGGTCGCGGTGATGAACCCCGCCGGCATCGAGGCGGCGGCGAAAGCCGGATACCATGTGCAGACCACGCCGTTGGGCGGCAGCCACCAGCAACTCCTCGACCAGGTTTCGGCCTTCGCGCGCGGCAGGGCAGCGGCCGGCCGTAGCCTGGATACCCGGCTCTCCTTGCAGCGCGGCATGTTCCTGGTGGCCAATGAGCGCGAGAAGCGCCACATCGCGGAACGGGCCTGGACCTATTACAAGAGCTTCGACAATGTGTTCGGCGGCCCCGGCATCGTCGACAGCGGCATCATCCGGCCATTGCCGCGATCGCAGACGGTGGAGGAACTGGCCGCCAACCTGCTGCTGTGCGGCAAACAGGAAATGATCGACCGTCTGGCGGTCTATGGCGACCTCGGCATCGACGAGGTATTGACGACCTCCAACTTCGGGCAGGACGAGCAGATGACCCTCGACATGATGAGCCGCTTCGCCGAAGAGGTGATGCCGCACTTCCGCACGCGCAAGCAGGCGGCCTGAAACGATCAAGGAGGATACCAGCCATGCCCATCATCCGCGTAGAAATGTTCAAGGGCCGCACGCCCCAGCAAAAGAAGGCCATCGCGCGCGAACTGATCGACGGCTTCATCCGCGGCAATGGCGGCGGCAACCCGGATGCCTTCGACGTGGTGTTCGTCGATGTCGACAAGCAGGACTGGGCCCACGGCTATGAGATGATGAGCGAGAAATACCCCGACAAATGAGCAAGGCCACGCCGGTCAAGTCCGCCTTCTCGGTCGAGGGCGAGGGCGAGCCGCTGTTCCTCATTCACGGAATCGGCGCCTCGCGCGCCTCGTTTGCCGGGCTCGTTCCATTTCTGAAGTCTTCCTATCGTTGCATTTCCTATGACCTGCGCGGCCACGGCGCATCGCCCACGCCGCGGCCAACCTATTCGCTCGATGATCTCGTCGAGGACCTCGAAGCGCTGCGAAAGGAGCTGGGGATCGCGCGTGCGCACTTTGCCGGCCATTCGCTGGGCGGCATGATCGGCCCCGCCTATGCGCGGAAATATCCACAGCATGTGCTGACGCTCGGGCTTTGGTCGACCGCCGCCTTCCGCGATCCCGATGACAGCGCCAAGGTGAAGGGCGTGGTCGCCGCGATGCGCGCCAAGGGCATTCCGCAGGTGCTCGAGACGCTGAAGGACCGCTGGTTCACGCCTGAATTCTCCGCCCGGCGCCCGGACGTGATCTCGCGGCGCATGCAGCAGGTGATCGACACCGACCCGGAGGTGTTCCTCTCGGTGTTTGACATCTATGCCGAAACCGAGATGGCGCCCTGGCTTCACGAGATCAGCCAGCCCTGCCTCGTGCTCACCGGCGAGAATGACGGCGGCTGCAATCCGCGCCTCAACCGGCGAATCGCCGAGGCCCTTCCCCGCGCGGAACTGGTCATCCTTCCCGTTCTCCGCCATGCCATATTGCTGGAGGCCGCCGAGCAGGTGGCGCCGCCGGTTCTTGACTTCCTCGGGCGTCACCGGACAATCTGACTCCGGAAACGAATTACGGCCCTGTGGAGGAGACCGCATGCGGACCATCATCAGTCTGCCCGCCGTCGAGACGCCGTCGCTCATGCTGCGCGAGATCGAGGCGCGGGACGCCGCCGCGTTCTGCAACTTCATGATGCAGGAGGATTACCAGCGTTTCATTGCCATCCGCTTCAACCGCCCGGGGGATATTGCCGCCTTCGTCGGCCGTGCGGTGTCGCGGCAGACCGACGAGCGGCGCGGCGTCTTTCACCTGGCGGCAGAGGAAAAGCCGACGGGAGAGGCGATCGGCGATGGCTTCCTGATCATCGGCAGGCCCGGCAGCGTCGAGGTCGGCTGGGGCCTGCATCCCGCCATGTGGCAGATGGGGCTCGGCACCGAAATCGGCAGGGCACTTCTGGGGCTGGCGTTCGAGCGGCTGGGGGCCCGCCAGGCCTGGTGCAAAGTGATGAGCGGCAACACGGCGTCCGCGCGGCTGGCGCAGCGCATCGGCATGATGCACGCGGCGACGCACCCGGAATATCCGGTTGCCGCGGGTCAGCACGGGAAGGTGGATGTCTTCGTGATCACCGCCGAAGCCTATTTCGAAAGCGGATACTGAGCGCCATGGCCGCCATCCCCCCGCTTTGCCATTTTGGCTGGAAGGCGCCGGCCTTCACCCTTCCCGCCACTGACGGCAAGATCTATTCGCTCGATGGCCTCAAGGGACGCAACGGCACGCTGATCGCCTTCATCTGCAATCACTGCCCCTATGTGATCGCGGTGATCGGGCGGCTGGTGCGCGATGCCAAAGACCTGGCCCCGCTCGGCGTCAGCACCATCGCGATCAATTCCAACGACGCCACGCAATATCCGGAGGACGACTTCGCGGGCATGCAGGCCTTCGCCCGCCAGCACGGCTTTCCGTTTCCCTATCTCCATGACGAGCAGCAGGCCGTGGCGCGCGCTTATGGCGCGGTGTGCACGCCGGATTTCTTCGGCTTCAATGCCGGTTTGGAACTGCAGTACCGCGGCCGCCTCGACGCCTCGCGCAAGGACCTGGCGCCTGACGCGCGCCGCGATCTCCATGAGGCCATGCGGCAGGTGGCGGAGACGGGACGGGGGCCCGCCGATCAGATCGCTTCCATGGGTTGCTCGATCAAATGGAAGGCGGCCTGAGCCTAAATTTTCCGCGCCCCGCTGGCATATCCATGCGGCGTGATCTACGATGCGCGAACGACATAGGGAGACTTTGATGAGCCAGGACAATGTTCCGCTGCGGGCCCGCCGCGAGGCCGGCGGCACGCCGCGCATGAAGGGCCGTTTCGAAATCAAATCCGAGACCGGCGTATTGAAGGACGTGCTGCTGGGGCCGGCCGAGAGCTTCCGCTGGATGGGTCTCGAGAACGCCGCGTGGTCGTCGCTGGTGCGCGACACGCTGCGCAAGGGCTACAAGTTCGACAAGCAGCTGGCCATGCGCCAGCACCGGGAGATGGTGGATGCCTACCATCAGGCGGGGGTGACCACGCATTTTCTGCCGGTCGACATGCACAATCCCTATCAGGTCTATGCCCGCGATTCCTCGTTCATGTCGCCTTATGGCGCGGTGCTCTGCCAGCTGGCCAACCCGCGGCGGCGTGGCGAATATGCCGCCGTGCTGCGCTTCTATCTCGAAAACAACATTCCGATCTATGACATGATCTCGGCTGGCAATTTCGAGGGCGGCGACTTCAACATCATCCGCGATGGGCTGGCGCTGGTCGGTTACACCGATCACCGGTCGGAGGAGGTGGCGGCCCGCCAGGCCGCTGACTGGTTCATCAAGGAAGGCTGGGAAATCAAATATGCGCCGATCGACCAGTTCTATGTGCACATCGACCTGATGGTCTGCATGCTGAACGAGCATTGCGCCGCCGTCTGCCTCGAGACCACCGAGGACGATGTGGTGGCGTGGCTCAAATCCAAGAAGATCGAGATCATTCCGGCGAGCTTCAAGGAGACCATGGCGCTGGGCTGCAACGTGGTGACGCTGGGCGGTGACCGGGTGCTCTCCACCGCCACCGCCACGGACCTCAACGCCAAGATGCGGGCCGCTGGCTTCACCGTCTATGACCCCGACATGAGCATGTTCCTGCAAGCCGGCGGCGGCGTGCACTGCATGTGCCAGCCGCTGTCACGCGAGGCGGCCTGAGCAAGAACGGCAGCGCAGCCTGGCACTTCCGGGGCTGAGCGATGGCAGAGATCAGGGTGTTTGGCGCGGGCCCATCGGGCCTGATGGCGGCGGAAGTGCTGGCAAGCGCCGGACACCGCGTCACGATCCATGACCACATGGCCGCGCCTGCCCGCAAGTTTCTGCTCGCGGGCCGTGGTGGTCTTAACCTCACCCATTCCGAACCGCTTGAAACCTTGCTTGGCCGCTATGGCGATGCACGGCGCTTTCTGGAGACTGCGATCCGCGCCTTTCCACCAGATGCGCTCATCGATTGGGCCAACGGCCTCGGCATTGAGACTTTCATCGGAACATCGGGCCGGGTCTTCCCAAGGCAGATGAAGGCCTCGCCGCTGCTGCGCGCGTGGCTGAAGCGGCTTGCCGGCCTTGGCGTCACGCTCCACACCCGGTCTTCCTGGACTGGCTTTGACAGTGGCCCAGCCATTCTGGCGCTGGGTGGGGCAAGCTGGCCGCATCTCGGGTCGGATGCCGCATGGGTTCCAGCATTCCGCGAAAGGGGCATTGCCGTCACCCCCTTCCAGCCATCCAACAGCCGCTTCGCCGTCAACTGGTCGCCGGTTTTCGCGGCGAAGTTCGCGGGCCAGCCGCTCAAGAACATCGCGCTCAGCTATGGGCAGCAGCGGGTGCGCGGCGAACTGATGATCTCGAGGGAGGGTATCGAAGGCGGGGCCATCTACGCCTTGTCACGCCACCTGCGTGACAACCCAGGCCAGCCGCTGCTGATCGACCTCCGCCCCGATCTCTCCGCGGATGCGCTGGCCGCCAAGCTCGCCAGGCCGCGCGGCAAGGACTCGCTGTCGACTTTTCTCCGCAAGGCTGTCCGGCTCTCCCCACCGGCAATCGGGCTTCTGCGTGAAACCGGAACCCAGCCGGATGAAAAGGGTATCAAATCGCTGGCCGTCACCCTGGGGCCACCCATGGGCCTTGAGCGCGCCATTTCCTCCGCGGGCGGGGTCGCTCGCACAGAGTTCGATACGCATTTTCAATTGATCAAGGCGCCCGGCATCTATTGCGTGGGCGAGATGCTCGACTGGGAAGCCCCGACCGGCGGCTATCTGCTGCAGGCCTGCTTCTCGACCGCCGTATGGGCGGCGCAGCATCTTGCCAGCATACTGGAAAAACGGTGAAAATCCGCCGATGACCTTGACAGACCGCCTGCGCGCCGAATTTGGAGAGAGTGCCCTGCTGATGGGCGCCGATATTGGCTCCCGCTACTGCTCGGACATGAGCGGTCTCGGTAAATCGCCGCCCGCGCTGGTTATCCGTCCACGGAGCACTGCCGAAGTTTCGCGCGTACTGCGCCTCTGCAATGAGGCATCAGCACCGGTGATCGTACAGGGCGGTCTGACCGGGCTTGCCGGCGGCGCCGCTCCTCTCGGAAACGAAATCGCCATCAGCCTTGAATTGATGCGCGGCATCGAAGAGGTCGATACAGCAGCCGCCACGATGGTGGTGAAGGCTGGAACGCCGCTCGCGGAATGCCAGGCGGCCGCGGCGGAACACGGTCTCTTTCTGGCGCTCGACCTGGGCTCTCGCGGCTCCTGCCAGATCGGCGGCAATCTGGCGACCAACGCGGGCGGCATCCGCGTCATTCGCTATGGCATGATGCGCGAGCAGGTACTGGGGCTGGAAGCGGTGCTGGCCGACGGCACCGTCGTCTCGTCCATGAACCGCATGCTCAAGAACAACGCCGGCTATGACCTGAAGCAACTTTTCATCGGCTCGGAAGGCACCTTGGGCATCATCACCCGCGCGGTACTGCGGCTGCACCCGCCGCCGGGAGATATCGTGACGGCGCTGTGCGCCGTCGAATCCTATCCGCAGGTGGTGGCGCTGCTGCGACGCGCCCAGACCGGTCTTGGCGGCGTCATGGCCTTCGAGGCGATGTGGAAGGATTATTTCGCGTTCAACACGGCAGCCCTCAGACTGCGCTTTTTCAACGAGGAACATCCGTTCTGCGTGATCCTTGAAAGTTCCTCCGGCGCCGGAGCCACCGAGGCGTTTCTGGCCGGTTGCCTCAGCGAAGGACTGATTGCGGACGCGCTCGTCGCGCATTCGCAAGCCCAGGAGCGCGACATCTGGTCGGTGCGCGAAGGCTACCCGATCGAGACCCTGCCCAATCTTCTTAACTTCGACGTGAGCCTGCCCATCGGCATGATCGGCGACTATGCGGAGGCTTGCACGGCGGCGCTGCACAAGCGCTGGCCCGCCGCGCATGTTTCGTTCTACGGCCATGTCGGCGATTCCAACGTGCATATCTGCGTCTCGGCGGATTATGGCCCGGGCGAGTCGATGCATGACGTGGATGAGATCGTCTATCGTGTGCTCGGTGGCTATCAGGGCTCCATCTCGGCCGAGCATGGCATTGGCACGCTGAAGCGGCCCTACCTGCACCTCTCGCGCACACCGGAGGAACTGGCATTGATGCGGCGCTTGAAGCACGCGCTTGACCCGAGGGGCATTCTCAATCCCGGGAAGGTGATCTGACATGGACTTGCGCGGCCGCCTCGTCAATTCCTTGTGGGCGTTCCGGCTGCTGCTGGCGGTTCCGGCGGCCATCATGCTCGGCAACTTCCTGATGCACGGGCGCGGCTGGGGCCAATTGATCGATCAGTCGGGTGAATGGGCGATAAGATTGCTGATCCTGACGCTGGCCATCACCCCGTTGCGCCTGCTGATGAAGCAGCTTGGTTTTGGCCCGCACTGGCCGATGTGGCTGTTCAAGCGCCGCCGGTCGCTGGGCCTTGCCGCATTTCTCTACGCCTCGTTGCATGCCTCTGCCTATCTCATCCGGCAGGCGAACCTCAATGTCGTGCTGTTCGACCTGCGTTTCGCGGAGTATCTGACCGGCTGGATCGCCTTTCTTGGCATGCTGCTGCTGGCGGCGGCCAGCAACGACGATGCGGTGCACCGTCTGGGCCTGTGGTGGAAAATGCTGCAGCGCCTGGCCTATGTCGCGATGATCGCGGCGGCCGTCCACTGGTATGTGATCCGGCAGGATCATGCCGCCTTCTGGCTGCATATCCTGCCGCTCGCGGTCCTTGAGGCCTATCGGGTCTGGTACAATTTCGCGCGCCCGGCGGGACTCAAACACTGAGCGGCGCCAGCCGGCCCGCGCCAAAATCCTGCCGCGTTTTGGCGGTGTAGCAGCATGCAATAGCGCTCTTTCACGGGGGGTGCGGATTGTGTATCTATGCGCTGACCGGGGCAGATGAAGGGTTCAGCCGATGGGCTTGGGAAGAATGGTTCATGGCCGGGTGGCGGCGCTGGCGCTGGTGGGCGTGCTCGCCGCATCATGCGCCAGCATGACGGACCGCGCCGATAAGGATCTGACCTCAGGGCCAAAGACCCTCACGGCCGATGAAATCCGCACCATTCTGGCCGGCAAGAGCTGGCGCTTCCAGGGGCCCAACAATACCGGCGTCACGCTTTATGCCGAGGACGGGTCGTCGCTGGTCGAGGTTGACGGCAAGGGCCGCACCAAGGGCCGCTGGACCACCAAGGACGGCCAGCTCTGCGAGAGTTTCGACCCGGCGCCGCCGTGGCTCCCTGGCGGCGTTCCGATGAGCTGCTATTCTTTCTCGCCAGGCACAACGCCCGGCACCTATCAGGCGGGTAAGGCCGTTTTCTCCCTGGCGACCTAGCGGCACGCTGTAGCGCCACAATTGCGCCATCAGCTTTCCAAAGTGCTGCCGTGGGGCGAACAGATAAGCGCTTATCGTGAATTTGCGGATTTGCTCAATGACGATGCGCTTGTCGCGCCGCCACCTCCTCTTGTCTGGTCTGGGTTTTGGCCTGTTTGCGGCCCGAGCGGCCGCAGAAACCGGCGAGTCCGACCCATTCGCCGATAACCCGCTGACCGAGGAACAGTCTTTCGACCCCGCCTTGCTGCCCCCGCCCGAATCTCCCATCGACTACCCCATCGAGGAGATTCCGCCACGGCGGATCAGGAGGCGCTTCCGCCGCCAGATGGTGGATTTCGCCGGGCCGGAGGATCCGGGAACCATCGTCGTCGACCCAGGCGAGCGGTTTCTCTACCAAGTCCTCGCCTATGGCAGCGCTGTGCGCTATGGCGTCGGCGTTGGCCGGGCCGGGTTTGAATGGTCGGGCTCCGCGAAAGTCGGCATGAAGCGGCGATGGCCGCGTTGGGTGCCCCCGGCGGACATGGTTGCCCGCGACCCACGCGCCAGGCCCTGGGCCAACGGCCAGCCCGGCGGACCCGACAACCCGCTCGGGGCTCGCGCCTTGTATCTCTACGCGAATGGTGAGGACACGCTGTACCGGATACATGGTACGAACGAGCCCAATTCCATCGGCAAGGCCATGTCGTCCGGCTGCATCCGCATGCTGAATCAGGATATTGCCGAACTCTACGAGAACGTCATGATCGGCACCCCCGTAATCGTCCGGCCCTCCGGGAGCGTTTGATCCGAGAGCTTGAACCATAGTCCCGCCTGTGGCACATCGCGGCTAACAAAAAGAGGACGATCCTTGGCGGCCACGCTTACAGTTCGCACGCTCATGACAGCAGCGCTGATCACAGCCCTGGCAGCATGTTCGAATGCGCCCAAGGGTGTCCGGATCACCAATAATGGCGCCTCCGCGACCACCGACAAGACACCCGTTCCAATTTCGGATTTCGACGCCGAGCAGGTTCGAGCGGCAATCTCCGGCAAGACCTTCCAATACACGCGGCCGGACGGCAACGGTTTCATCACCTATAACGCCGATGGCACTTTCAGCTTTCAGGATGACGTGAAGGGCGGCGGCACCGGCAAATGGACCGTGAACGGAACCCAGTATTGCGAGACTTTTGGCAAGAAACCGGCTGAATGCGGGGCGTTCCGCAATACCGGCGACGCCTATTTCGCCGCCCAGTCGCGGCTCGTCGAAATGAAGACGTAGGGTCCGAAGCTACAGGTTGAGGAACGGATTGGTGCGGCGCTCCTCGCCGATGCGGCAAGGCTGGCCATGGCCTGGCAGGCAGACCACGTCATCGCCCAGCGGATAGAGCTTCTCCTTGATCGACCGGATCAGCGCCGCATGATCGCCGCGCGGAAAATCGGTGCGGCCGATCGAGCCCTGGAACAGCACGTCGCCGACCAGCGCAAAGCGGTTGGCGTCATTGAAGAAGACGACCGAGCCCGGCGTGTGGCCGGGCGCCTCCAGCACGGAAAACTCCAGGCCGCCGATGTTGACGCTGTCGCCTTCCCTGAGCCAGCGGTCGGGGGAAACCGGGCGCGCGTCCGCCATGCCATACTGCGCCCCGGTTTCGGCGAGGGTTTCGAGCAGGAACAGATCCTCAGGGTTTGGACCCTCGATGGGAACGCCCAGCTTCTCCCGCAGCGCGGCGGCGCCACCGGCATGATCGATATGGCCATGAGTGAGCAGAATCTTCTCGATCTTGACGCCACTCTCGCGGATGGCATCCATGATCGCGGGAACGTCGCCGCCGGGATCGATAATGGCGCCCGTCTTGCTGGCCTCGTCGTAAACCAGCGAGCAATTCTGCCGGAACGGCGTTACGGGAATAATGAAGGCTTTGAGCTTGCTCATGGCGGACGGCTTAGCCGTGTCGACCCAACGGCGCAACCGCCTTGCCCGGCGGGGCGGTGGCGTCTAAGGCCATGATCCACCCAGGACCATGGATTGCCTCCCCCGCATGACCGCCGCCAAACGATCCCGTTACGGCAATATGATCGCCGCTCTGGCGACGGTCGGCGCTTGCGATATCGCGTTCGGGCTCACGCTGCAACTCATCCCACTGCGGATGGAGCAGGAGGGCTGGTCGGCCTGGATGATCGGCGTGAACGCCGCCATGGGTCCGATCGGCATATTGCTCATGGGCCCGGTATTGCCGGGAATTCTTGCAAGAACCGGCACCAAGCGCGCCGCCTATGTATTGATCGCGATCCTGGTGCTGAGCCTGGCTGCAATCAGCGTCACGCCGATCTGGATGTGGTTTGTACTGCGTTTTGCCTTCGGCGTCGCCACCAGCGCCCTGTTCACGGTAAGCGAGACGTGGGTGCTGACATTTGCTTCGGAGGAGCACCGCGGCCGCGTGATGGGGCTCTACACCTCCCTGCTCTCCGTCACCTTCGCGGCGGGCCCCCTGCTTCTGCCATGGACCGGCATCAACGGCTTCCTGCCCTGGGCGATCGGCATCGTCTGCATCCTGATCAGCGCGCTGCCGCTGGCTTTCGTGCGCATCAATGACGCCGACTTCCGCAACGAGGACGGCGGCGGGCTGTTCGGTTTCATCAGGAAAGCCCCAATGCTGCTCTTCGCAGTGGCGGTGGCGACCTTGTTCGACAACGTGCTGATTTCATTTTTCACGATCTATGGCATGCGCAACGGCCTCGAACTGGACACGGCGAGCCTCCTGTTGGGCGTGGGCATCATCGGAAACGTCGCCTTGTGCTATCCGCTGGGCTGGCTGGCGGATCGCTGGTCGCGCAAGGGTGTCATGCTGGTCACCGCTGTGCTGACCGTGATCCTGTCCCTCAGCCTTCTCGTGGTCATCACCCACTGGATCGCCTGGCCGGTGATGATCTTGCTCACTGGCTCGGCCTTCGGCGTCTATGTCGTGGCATTGGCGACCATGGGCGACAAGTTCTCCGGCGCGGACCTGATAGCCGGCGCCGTGGCGATCGCCACCATGTGGGGGGTTGGCGGGTTGCTGGGGCCGCCGCTGGCGGGCCTTGCCATCGATCTCTTCGGCATCAGCGCCATGCCGGCGACGCTCGCTGGCTTCTATATCTTGTTGCTCATTGGCCTGGCGCTTTCGGGCGGCCGCCTGGTGCGGGAGCCAGCCGGTGGATAGGCAGCGCTTCGTCAACCTGCTGGCGGCAATCGCCGCCATCACAGTGTTCGGCTTCACCTTCGGGCTGATGTTCCCCCTGCTGTCGCTGATCATGGAGAGCCAGCAGATCCCATCGCAGTGGATTGGCTACAACGCCGCCATGCATCCAGTCGGAATCGTGCTGTCAGTCTTCGTCATCCCGACCGTGGTGCGCCGCTTTGGCGCGAAACGCGCAGTGATCGGTGCTGCCTTGCTGACGGCGGTGGTGATCGTCTCCTATCCTTTCGTTCCGATCTTCTGGGGCTGGTTCGTTCTTCGCGTCCTGCAGGGCTTCTTCATTTCGATCCTGTTTGCAATCAGCGAGGCATGGATCGTGAGATTCGCAGAAGGCCCGTGGCGGTCGCGCATTCTGGCGATCTACACCTCGATCATGGCCCTGAGCTTCGGCGGCGGCCCGGCGATCATCACCTTTACAGGCATCGATGGCGCCCTGCCGTTCGTCGTGGGCGCGGCGGTGTTGATCGTCGCCATGATCCCCACCTTTTTCGTCAAGGACGAAGAAGTCGACAGCGAGGATGAAACGCCGTTGTCGGTCGTGGGCTTTGCCCGCAAGGCGCCTGTCCTCCTGTTCGCCGTCGGAATGTTCGCAATCCTCGATGCGGCAAACCTGAGCTTCCTTCCCGTCTATGCCATCAAGAAGGGTTTTGACCAGGACATGGCGGCATTGGCCCTCACGGCCTTTGTGGTCGGCAACACCGTGTTGCAGTTCCCGATCGGGTGGTGCGCCGACCACTTTCCGAAGCGGACCGTGATGGCGGTCTGCGGTGTGTTGACAGGGCTTTCATCATTTCTCGTGCCCTTTGTTTTCGGAAGTTTCGCGCTGTGGCCCGTGCTGACGGTGATGGGCGCCACGGCCGCCGGGATCTACACCGTGGCACTTGCGGAGCTGGGAGAGCGCTTCTCGGGCCATGAACTGGTGACCGGAACCGCCTCGTTCTCCACGATGTGGGGGCTGGGCGCGCTGGCAGGATCGCTACTGGCTGGCTGGTCCATTGCCGGTCTGGGACCAGACGGGCTACCCTTCACCCTGGCGGCGGTGTTTCTCGTTTTCGTGCTGACCGTCGTGGCGGGAGCGCGGTCAACCCGGCGGGCATCACGATGACAAGTCCCCGACAGTTCAGCTATGCCGCCGGCGTGCTCTTCGTGGCGGCGGGCGCTGCCTGCTGGAGCCTCGGCGGCGCGCTGGTGCGGCTTTCTGACGGCATCGACGTCTGGCAGATCATCTTCTACCGGTCGATCACCGTGCTCGTCTGCATGAGCGTGTGGCTGGGCCTCCGCTTCGGAGCGGGGCTGTTCACGCGCATGCGTGAAGCCGGCTTCAACGCGGTGATCGCGGGTATCGCCATCGGAACCGCCGGACTGTCATTCGTGGCTTCGCTGTTTTACACGACGGTCGCGGAATCGATCTTCATGGTTGGCATCACCCCTTTCCTTTCCGCCGTGCTCGGCTTGTGGATCCTGCGCGAGCGCATACCGCCCATCACCTGGGTGGCGATGGCCGTGGCGCTTGCCGGCATGGGGCTGATTTTCTACGGTAACCGCGGCGGCGGGGCGATCACTGGCACCATGTTGGCCATCTATTCCGCCTTCTGCTTTTCCTGCTACGCGGTGCTGCTGCGCTGGGGCCAGAAGACCGAAATGTCGGTGGCGCTTATCTGGAACGCCATCTACCTCATTCTGTTCAGCGGCGCGGTGCTGCTTTTTCCCTGGGGCTTCAACGCCAATTCCGGAGTTTCGGCTTTCGCCATAGGCTGGTGGAACCTGTTCATTACCATTCTCATGGGCGCGGTGCAGCTGACCCTGGGTCTCATCCTCTTCACCATCGGCTCGCGCAGCGTGCCGGCGGCACAGCTAGCGCTGATCGCGCTTACCGAGCCGGTGCTGTCGCCGCTCTGGGCCTGGCTCGTCAGTGGCGAACTTCCACCCATCTGGACTTTCATCGGCGGGGCGGTGATTGTGGGGGCAATCGTGATTCAGGCGCTTTTCGCCTCCAGGGACAGACGCCATGCCAGACGCCAAGCCAGCCTACAGCGCCGCGGCGAGCCAGCTTTCGACCATTCGTGACGTGCTGCGCTTCGCGCTCTCGTCATTCCGCGCCGCGCGGATCGTCCACGGCCATGGCGCCACATCGGCCCTGGACGAGGCAGCCTTCATCATTCTTGAGGCGCTGAAGCTGCCCGTTGACGACATCAACCCTTGGCTGGACGCGAGGCTGCTCGACAGCGAGAGGGAAGCCCTGATCGAACTCATCCGCCGGCGCATCGAGACACGCGTGCCGGCCGCCTATCTTCTTGGCCGGACCTATATGCACGGCGTTCCTTTCTTCGTTGATGAACGGGTCATCGTTCCGCGCTCCTACATCGGCGAGTTGCTGTTCTCGGGCCTGTTTGGCGGAAGCGAAGCGCCGTTGATCGCCGATACGAGCTCGGTTACCGGGGTGCTCGATCTTTGCACCGGTTCCGGATGTCTGGCGATCCTGGCCGCCGGCGTGTTTCCCGAAGCCGAGATTGACGCGGTTGACCTTTCGGCCGATGCCCTGGCGGTGGCCCGCATCAATGTGGAAGAACATGGCCTCTCACGCCGCATCAATCTTCTCGAGGGCGACCTGTTCGAGCCGGTCGAAGGCAGCGCCTACGATCTGATCATCGCCAATCCGCCCTATGTGCGCGAGGACGAGGTTCAGGCCTTTCCGCCGGAATATGGTCATGAGCCGGTGATGGCGCATCTGGGCGGCGAGGACGGACTCGCGATCGTGCGCCGCATTCTTGCCGAGGCCCCGGCCTTCCTCAATCCCGGTGGAGCACTTCTTTGCGAGATCGGCACCGGCCGCGAAACGCTGGTCGCGGAATATCCGGAGCTTGATTTCCTGTGGCTCGATACGGAGGAAGCTGAGGCGGAAGTGTTCTGGATCACCCGCGAGGATCTGCTGGCGGCTGAAACTTAGTCCTACTTTCGCAGTCCCGTGGCGGCGACGAGATTTTCATAGATCTGCCTGGTCATGCGCGCCATGCCGGGCATCAGCGGGTAGGAGTCCTGCAACAACCGTGGATAAGAGCCGGGCCCCAAATGCTTCTCGAGAGACGCCAGATAGTTCGGCAGCGATGCCCAACCCGCCACCGTCTGGGGCGTGAACTCACAGTGAAACTGCGTTCCCACCGCATGATCGCCAACCGCGATCGCCTGCACCGGCGTGCGCGCGGATGAGGCCAGGATGCGGGCGCCTTCCGGCGCCCGCTTCACCTCCGCCAGGTGCCACTGCATGACCTTGTGGCTGGGCTCGAGGCCCTGCATCAGCCGGTGGCCTTGCGCCTCATCGGTAAGGCTCACGTCGAAGACGCCAACTTCGCCCTGATCGGCGGCCGCCACCTCTCCGCCAAGCGCCGCGGCCAGCAATTGATGGCCGAGACAGACGCCGAAATAGGGCTTGGCCCGCTCGCCGACCCATTCAGCGATCGCCTGTTTCTCGGCAACCAGCCACGGGTATTGATCCTCTTGCCAGGTATCCTGCGCACCGCCCAGCACGAAGAGAAAATCATAGGACGCCAGGCTTGGGATGGCCTCACCCTCGAACAGGCGCACGGGCACGGGAATGATGCCGTCCTCGGCAAAGAAATCCAGGAACCGGCCCGGATGATCGTGGTCCATATGCTGAAAGACCAGCGCACGTTTCATCTGAAACCTCGCCGGACCCGCTGCGGTGTTTGTTGCGGAACCTTCATAGCGAACGAATAGCACGGCCCGGGCGCGGCTGCAGCCGCCCCGATTGGCGCACGCCGGCCGCGCAATCAGACGATCTGGAGGTTGACGGCCTGAGGCCCTCGGCCCTTCTTGTCGGGCTGAACCTCGAAGCTGATCTTCATGTTCTCCGAGAGTTCGGGAATGCCGGAGCGCTGCACGGCCGTGATGTGCACGAACACATCCTTACCGCCGCCTTCCGGTGAAATGAACCCATAACCCTTGGCCTGATTGAAAAACTTCACCGAGCCGTTCTGGCGCATGAGAAGCGCGTCCCTTGTTGCATCCATGTTTGCGCACACCGCCCCATCGCTGGTGGAAGGCGCCGGCGGACGCGGCCCGGCGGCATTCTGCGGAGAGGTGGCAGCGCCCTTTCCGGACGGCGCGACCCACCAATTGAACAGCACGGCCAAGCTTTTCGTATTATGCTTCACCTATGCAATAAGAGCAAGAGGGGTCTTCGCAGATTGCGGGTCTTGCTGAAGGCGTCAAGACAACGAAAGGTTTTCCGTTGCAGTGTCCTGCTCCATGATAGCCTATTCGAAAATTGCCGCGGCGTTGCTCTGCGTCTTCAGCGGCGCCGCCTTGGCCAAGCCGGCCGAGACAACGAAATACACCTACTACACAATCAGCGGTGCGACCGCGCATGAAGTTTACCGGGCGATGCAGAGACGGGGGCCCATGGTGAATGGCGCCAAGGCCTATGCCTCGATGGCCGCGACCGCCGCGCAGAAGGGCAAACTGCTGCAGGGCTCGTCCTGCAAGTTCGTCGACTACCGCATCGAACTCGATTTCGTCATCAAGCTTCCCCGCATCAGCAATGAGAAGATACTGCCGGCCGCCGACCGGAGTCACTGGCGGCAGTTCTCGGCCTTCCTCAAGCAGCATGAGGAAACCCATCGCCGGATCTGGCTGGGCTGCGCCGCCGATGTCGAAAGGCAGGTGAAGGCGATCAAGGCCAGATCCTGCGAGGATGCCAGCCGCAAGGCGGCGCAACTCTGGGAAAGAATGCAGGCCGCGTGCGACAGGAAGCACAAAGCCTTCGATGCCGCCGAGCAGCATCGGCTCATGACGCATCCTTTCGTCAAACTGGTGTTCAGGCGGGCGGCGGCAAACTAGGACAAAACTCGGCCGGCAATCGCCTCAAGCTTTCGGATCATCGCCGGATCGCGTTTCTCCGGCGCCGTCATGATGGCGAAATCGAGCGCCCGGTCAGAGCCCAACGGGCATGGCGGATGCCGGCGCGGGAACGCCAGCGCGATCCGGGCGACAAGCCGCCTGGCATTGCCCGCATTGGCCTTCATCACCGCGATGACCTTGGCGACATCGACCGTACCGTGCTCCTCGTGCCAGGAATCATAGTCAGTCACCATGGCGATGGTGGCATAGCTGATCTCCGCCTCGCGGGCGAGCTTGGCTTCCGGCATATTGGTCATGCCGATCACCGAAGCGCCCCAGGAACGGTAGAGCTGCGATTCCGCGAGCGTGGAAAACTGCGGCCCCTCCATGACCACATAGGTGCCGCCCCGCGCATAAGGGATGGTTTCGGCCTGGAGCGCGGCCTCCGCGATATCCTGCAGGACCGGCGACACCGGATGCGCAAAGGGCACATGGCCCACAAGCCCGGTTCCAAAGAAGCTCTTCTCGCGCGCGAAAGTGCGATCGATGAATTGATCGACGAGTACGAATGTGCCGGGCGGAAGATCCTCCTTGAGCGAGCCGACGGCGGATAGCGAATACAGGTCGGTGACGCCGGCGCGCTTCAGGACGTCGATGTTGGCGCGGTAATTGATGGTCGTCGGCGAATAGACGTGCCCGCGGCCGTGGCGCGGCAAGAACACCACCGGCAGTCCGCCGATCTCACCGCGCCGCACCGCGTCGGAGGCTTCGCCCCACGGGCTTTCGATACGCTCCCACCGGGCATTGTCCATGGGGATGTCATAGATGCCTGACCCGCCGATGATGCCCAGAACCGAAGCCGTCATACCCAGACCTCCCACGTGGGATCAGCATGCCCGAGGCCCGGGCAAAGGAAAAGGCCCGGACACCGCTGCCCGGGCCTTTATGACATGCATTCGCCTCAGTGCGCCTTCGCCCAGATCCGGTTCTTCACCAGATAAAGGAGCAGGGCCAGCACACCGAGAAAAATCATGACCATGAAGCCGGTGCGCTTGCGCTCTTCCATTTTGGGTTCCGCCGACCAGGCGAGAAATGCGGACAGGTCCTTGGCCATCTGATCCACGGTTGCAGGCGTGCCATCATCAAAGGTGACCTGATCGTCGGTCAGCGGCGGCGGCATGCCGATCCAGTGGCCGTTGGCGAAATAGGGATTAAAATACTTGCCCTCTGGCTGTTCCGCCCGCAGTTCTTCCGGGATCTCCTGGTCAGGCACGTAGCCGGTCAGAACCGAGTACACGTATTGCGGCCCGCCGATGCCATTCGCCAGCTGGTTGAAGGTGCCATACCAGCCGGGCCGGTACTTGGTGATGAGCGACAGGTCCGAGGGATAAGCGCCCCCGTTCGCGGCACGCGCCGCCTGCTCGTTGGGGAACGGTGACGGAAAGCGGTCCGACGGCAGCGCCGGACGCTCATACATTTCGCCGTCCTGGTTCGGCCCATCCTGGACCGTGAACGTTGCGGCCAGCGCCTTCACCTGTTCTTCGGAGAACTCTGGTCCGCCCGGCTGCGAAAGATTGCGGAATGACAGGTATTTCATGGCGTGGCAGGCCGCGCAGACTTCCTTGTAAACCTTGTAGCCGCGCTGCAACTGCGCCCGGTCAAACGTGCCGAACGGCCCTTCGAAACTGAAGGAGATATCCTTCGCGGGTTTCTGGCCCTCTGCCGCCTGCGCCGCCCCAAAGGACAACACAAAGCTGGCCGCCGCGATGGCGAGTGTCTTGAGCAATGTCATATCGGTTTCCCCCAGATCACTCGGCAGGCACGGCGGCCGTGGCGGGCCGCTTCTTGGCCAGCACAGCATCGGAGATGGATGAAGGCAACGGCTTCGGACTTTCCAGAAGACCCAGCAGCGGCAGGATCACCAGGAAGTGCGCGAAGTAGTAGACGGTGAGGATGCGCGAGAAGACCACATAGAGCCCCTCCGCGGGCTTCGAACCGAGATAGCCCAGCGCGATGCACACGAACACGAAGATCCAGAAAAAGCCCTTGAACAGCGGCCGATAGTTGCCGGAGCGCACCTTCGAGGTATCGAGCCACGGCAGCGCGAACAGGATCAGGATCGAGCCAAACATGGCGATGACGCCACCCAGCTTGTCCGGCACGGCACGAAGGATCGCGTAGAATGGCAGATAGTACCATTCCGGCACGATATGCGCCGGGGTCACGAGCGGATTGGCCTCCTGATAGTTGATGGCGTGGCCCAGATAGTTCGGCGCGAAGAACACCCACATCGCGTAGAACATGAAGAAAATCACGATCGCGAAGGCGTCCTTCATCGTATAATAAGGGTGGAACGGCAGCGTGTCCTGCGAGCCCTTCACGGAAACGCCCGTCGGGTTGTTGTTGCCCGGCACATGCAGCGCCCAGATGTGCAGCACCACGAGCGCGGCGATCACGAAGGGCAGCAGGTAGTGCAGCGAGAAGAAACGGTTCAGCGTCGGGTTGTCGACCGAGTAACCGCCCCACAGCAATGTGGTGATCGAGTCGCCCACGAAGGGAATGGCCGAAAACAGGTTGGTGATGACCTTTGCGCCCCAGAAGCTCATCTGACCCCAAGGCAGCACATAGCCCATGAAGGCGGTCGCCATCATGACGATGTAGATCAGCACACCAATCATCCACAGCACTTCGCGCGGCGCCTTGTAGGAGCCGTAATACATGCCGCGGAAAATGTGGATATAGACCGCGATGAAGAACATCGAGGCGCCGTTGGCGTGCATGTAGCGGATCAACCAGCCGGAGTTAACGTCCCGCATGATGTGCTCGACGGACCCGAAGGCATAATCGACATGCGGCGTATAGTGCATCACCAGCACGATGCCGGTGATGATTTGCAGCACCAGCATTACCGCCAGAATGCCGCCGAAGGTCCACCAGTAGTTCAGGTTTCTGGGGGTCGGAAAGTCCAGCGCCTGGCCCTTGACCAGGTCCATGACGGGAAGCCGCTCGTGGAACCACTTCCCGAAGGCCGAAGTCGGCTGATAATTCGAATGTCCGCTCATTGAGGATTGTCCTTCTTAGCCAATGCGGATCTTGCTGTCGGAGATATAGGCGTATTGCGGGACCGCGAGGTTCTGCGGCGCCGGGCCCTTCCGGATACGGCCCGCTGTGTCATAGTGCGAACCGTGGCAAGGGCAGAACCAGCCGCCGTGCTTGGCGCTGCCTTCGACCACCGCGAAATCTCCGGAGTTAGGTAACGGCACGCAACCGAGATGAGTGCAGACTCCCATCATCACAAGGAACTGTTCCTTTTCCCCCACCACGCGGTTGATATCCGTTGCCTGGTCGCTGTCGGGCAGATTGGCGTTGCGAGCCAGCGGATCAGGCAGGTCAGCCACGGCGACGGCCTTTGCGGCTTCGATTTCGGCCGGCAGGCGGTGGCGCACGAACACAGGGTTGCCGCGCCATTTGATGGTGATCTCCTGGCCCTCGGCGATCGGCGAAAGATCAACCTCGACCGAGGCCAGGGCCCGCACCGAGGCGTCCGGGTTCATCTGATTGATGAACGGCCAAACCGCGAGGGCGGCGCCGACCGCCCCCACAGCGCCAGTCGCGATGTAAAGGAAATCGCGGCGATTGGTTTCAGCATGTTCCGCAGTGGACACGTTTCTTCTTCCTTTTTCGTTGCCGTGCCCGCCCAGAAGTGGACAAGCCTTCGCCGGCGCCTAAATCCGAGGTTCTATACGCACTGGTCCGACCAGAAGTCTAGCCATGAAGTGTCGCAGTTCCCGGCCAGTTCCGTCTCCCCCTGGAAAGCGCTAGGAAGCTGGAATCATGATCGAATTGGCCCTGTACCAACCCGACATCGCCCCCAACGCCGCCACCATTCTGCGGATGTGCGCCTGCTTGGGGCTGACCTGCCGGATCATCGAACCCGCCGGCTTCATCATGAGCGATGCCCAGTTCCGCCGGGCGGGCATGGATTACCTGGAAAAGGCGGCGCTCGTCCGGGAGCCTTCCTGGGCCGCCTTCCGCCAGGCAACGGCCGGACGGCGGACTGTTCTGATGACCACCCGCGCGAGCCTCGCCTGCTGGGACTTCGCTTTTGAACCGGGCGATGTGATCCTGATGGGCCGGGAGAGTTCTGGGGTCCCCGAAGAGGTCCACCGGCAGGTCGAGGCCCGGCTTACCATTCCCATGCAGCCGGGGCTGCGGTCGCTCAACGTGGCGGTTGCCGCCGCCATGGTGACCGGCGAGGCGCTGCGGCAGATCAGGGCATGATCTAGTTGGTAAGCCGCGAGCGGGTCAGCCGGAAGCCGATCTGGGCGAGGGCTCTGTCCAGCGCGGCCGGGCTGTTGGCAACATAGAAGAAGGCGCTGCTGCTGGCGCATTCCTGCATCATGTTGATCGCACTCCGGCCGTCGACGCCCAGCGCCACGACATGGATGGTGATGCCCGCGTCCTTGATCCTGCTGCACAGGTTTCTGGCGGACCGATCCGGGTCTTCGGCCGGGTTGTTGCTTTGCGGGTCCGCCCCGCCCGGCCGGAAGGCGCTCCAGAGCCCCGCCGCCTTGGGGAAGACCGTGTTTTCGCCGCCCGCCACCAGCACCAGATGCTTGCGCACGCCCTGCGTCCTCGCCTGTTCAGCCGTGCTGGCGCGGTCAAGCGGCTGGCCCGCCGACAGCATATGCCAGCCGAATTCAAGGCCTCCCGGGATGTAGGTGCCGTCAGCATAGCCGTCATCGCCCGTCGCCAGTTGGGCGATCCTGGATTTTACAACCTCAAGGCCGGTGCCGCCAGAATCGGCTTCTCCGGTAAGGTCGAGGATCGGAACCTGCGGGCAGGACCCGGCCTTGGCCGGATAGGCGGGATCAGTGGGTCTTGCGATGGTATCCGGCCGTGACGGCCGGGTCATGAAGCAGCCGTCGAAGCTGGACTCAGTGACCGGGAGCCCGCACCCGGCCGCGCCGTTTTCCGGGCAGGCGCCGCTCTCGGGCACTGACAGGCCTGTCAGGTTGAGCCAGGTCTGTTGCCAGAGGCCGCGCTCCACGGCGAGCCAGGTTCCATACGGCACAACGCCGACCTTGGCCGGGCTCCCCGCCATCACGCGCTCCACAAGGCCGGTTGCGGCCTCTGCCAGGACCTCGGATTTGGGCCTGCCGCCCAGACTGTCTGTCATCGGCGAGCTGCGGTCGATGACCAGGGCCAACTCAAGCGGGCCATCTCTGGTGTCAAGGTCAAGGCTCGCAATATCGGTTTCCGGCCGCTTGGCCGTCGAACTGACGGTGAAATTGATTTCATCGATGTTGGCAATACGCAGAAAAGTTGTCTCGATCCTGCCGTTGACCGATACGGTCACCTTGTCTTCTGGCTCCGCCTCATAGCTCACGCTGGGCTCCGCCAGGCCAACCAGCGCCGAGTTCACGCCGCTGTTGGACGCGAGATAGGCGCGAACCACCTCTTTCATTTTGGGTTCGTTGGGCAACAGGCTGCCAGCATTCGAATAGGCCACCGCGGCGGCGGCGATCACCGCCTGATCGACACTCTCCTGCGCCGTCACCCTGGCGAAATAGACGCGCGCTACGTCGATGGCGACGCCGGCTGCCAGCGCCAGGCCCACGCCAAAGAGCGCGACAGTAACGGCAACCGCGCCAGAAGCATCAGCGCGGAAGGACCGGGCGCTGGGACAATCCACTGCGCTATGCAATCCAAAATACTCTTTCAAGTAGCACAACCTGTCGTCAGCCGCTGGCGCATCTTGTGGATCGACTGACAGCGACCTTCCACCGCTGCCGATGGTTTAAATATCGTTGATAAGTAGCATATTGGTTGCTGTTGTGTAAAGGCCCCGCCCCGGGTTTCACTCCGCAAGAAGCTTCAATCATGGTTACGACAGACGCCTGTTGGAGACGATTCCTCCCGCAAAACGGCGAATCCTGCTACCTGTGATTGAGCACAAATTACGTAACGTAAATTTTGTCCTTGAACTTATGATGGTGCGATGAATTCCGATCCGGCCGCGCCCCTTCTCAAAGCGCTTTCCACTTTCGGAAAACCTGTTCTACAAGTGACACAATGACCGAAGTCCTCGCAACCCGCCAAGCCGCCGCCCGCCACTGGTTCGAATCGTTGCGCGACCGCATCTGCGCCGCGCTGGAAGACATCGATCGCGGCGCTCAATTCGAACGCTCGCCGTGGACAAGGCCGGACGGTGGCGGCGGCATCGTGTCCATGCTGCATGGCAAGGTTTTTGAGAAGGCAGGTGTCCATACCTCGACCGTGCACGGCGCCTTCTCGCCTGAGTTCAGGAAACAGATTCCGGGGGCCGAGGAAGACCCGCGTTTCTGGGCTTCCGGAATCTCGCTGATTGTGCACCCCTGGAACCCGAATGTGCCGGCGGTTCATATGAACACCCGGTTCATCGTCACCACCAAGACCTGGTTCGGGGGCGGGGCCGATCTGACGCCGGTGCTCAACCGCCGCCGCAATCAGGAAGACCCCGACACGATCGATTTCCACGCCGCCATGAAGGCCGCCTGCGATGCCCATGCGGTCGCCGACTACCCGCGCTTCAAGGCCTGGTGCGACGAGTACTTCTTCCTGCCGCACCGCAACGAGCCGCGCGGCATCGGCGGCATCTTTTATGACCACTTCAATTCCGGCGGCTGGGAACAGGATTTCGCCTTTACCCGCGACGTCGGCCTGGCGTTTCTGAACATCTATCCGAAGCTCGTCCGCCGCAACATGGAGCTTCCCTACACCGATCAGGACCGTGAGGAGCAGTTGATCCGCCGCGGCCGCTACGTCGAGTATAATCTGCTCTATGACCGCGGCACGATTTTCGGCCTGAAGACCGGCGGTAACGTCGAATCGATCCTGTCTTCCATGCCGCCCGCCGTGAAATGGCCCTGAGATCCGGAAAGATGCCCATGGACCTTCGCAACGGTTTTGACATCAAGCGCTATATCCGCACCATTCCGGATTATCCCAAGCCCGGCATCATGTTCCGGGACATCACCACGCTGCTCTCGAACCTGCATGGCTTCCGCGCCGCCGTGGATGAACTGGCCTGGCCGTTCCTGAAGGGCGAGATCGACTATGTGGCGGGCATCGAGGCGCGCGGCTTCATCCTCGGCGGGGCGGTGGCGCATAATCTGGGCCGCGGCTTCATCCCGATCCGCAAGAAAGGCAAACTGCCCTCGCGGGTCATCGGCCAGGAATACCAGCTCGAATATGGCGTCGACACCATCGAGATCCACGCGGATGCCGTGCAGAGAGGCGACCGTGTGCTGCTCGTCGACGACCTGATCGCCACCGGCGGCACGGCCGGCGCGGCCATCGACCTCATCCGGAAATCAGGGGGCGAAGTGGTCTCGGCCGCTTTCGTCATCGACTTGCCGGACCTGGGTGGCGCGGCGAAACTTCGCGCCAAGGGCGTCAAGGTGCATACGCTGGTGAGTTTCGAGGGGCATTAGAGCAGGACGGATTTAGTTGGAGTCGAGCATAGGTTTCCCTCACCCTTGTGGGGAGGGGCAGTTATCAGGAGAGTAACGAGTCATCCCGCTCTCGCCCCGGTCATCGCCAAACTCCAGTCTTGGGCGCTTGCCTGAGGCGGGCGGCCTCGCTGGGGCTCACAGGTCAGGAGATTACCGGCCGCCTTGCCGTCATCACCTTGCCTTCAAAGGAGAACACCAGCTCGCCCTTCTGGTTGAAACCCTCGTTGAGCGAGAACACCAGGCCCCAGCCCGGCCGCGACGCCAGTTCGCGTTTTCCCGTCACCGTGCTGCGGTAGGAAATCGTGTCGCCCGGGGTCACCGGCTTCAGCCATTTGAGGTTGGTGAAGCCAGGCGAGGGACCCGGCGTAGCGGGCTCAGGCCCGGCGGCGCGCAGCTGGGCTTCGGCGCGCTGGTTGGTGGCGACATAGCATTTCATCCAGGCAGCGCCGGTATGCCAGCCGCTCGCCGAAAGCACGCCAAACGGGCCCTTGCGCGCCGCTTCGTCATCGAGGTGGAAGGGCTGCGGATCATATTTCGTGGCGAAGGCGATGATTGCGTCGCGCGTGAAATGATGGCTGCCGAGCTCGACTGTCAGGCCCACGTCGATGTCTTCTAGAAAGAGACCGATCATGGGTGGCGCACCCGCATGAATTGCGCGCCGGTGATCTCAGTCTTGAGTTCGCCCGCCGCATTGAGGAGTTCGAACCTGAAACGCAGGATGCCCATCTCAGGCCGCTTCGTGGAAACCCGGCGCGACAGCACCGTGCCACGCCCGGTGAGGGTTTCCCCCGCATAGACAGGCTTCAGCCACTTCACTTCTTCCATGCTGTTCGAGGCCATGGCGGCGGAGCGGTTGGCATAGGCCTCGACGGCGAGCTTCACCAGGATGGCGCTGGTCTGCCAGCCCGATGCGGCAAGCCCGCCCAGCACCGAATGCCTGGCGGCCTCTTCATCGAGGTGAAAGGGCTGCGGGTCCCACTCCCGCGCATAGGCGATCACCTCTTCCTTGCTGAGGTAATAGGCGCCGAACGGAACCACCAGTCCTTCCGGGAAATCCTCGTAGTGAAGCAGGTCCTGCATGATTGGCCGCCCCGCGCCCGGATCAGGTGTTGAACCGGAAATGCATCACGTCGCCGTCGCGGACGACATATTCCTTGCCTTCGAGCCGGAATTTACCAGCCTCGCGCGCACCGGCCTCGCCGTTGCAGGCGACATAGTCGTCATAGGCGATGGTTTCGGCGCGGATATAGCCCTTCTCGAAATCGGTGTGGATGACGCCCGCCGCCTGTGGCCCGCGGGTACCCTGGGTCACCGTCCAGGCGCGGGCCTCCTTGGGCCCCACGGTGAAATAGGTGACGAGATGCAACAGGTCATAGCCCGCCCGGATGACACGGTTGAGGCCCGGCTCCGAAAGGCCAACGGCGTCGAGAAAGTCCTTCTGGTCCTGCGCCGCCATGACGGCGATTTCGGATTCGATCTTGGCCGAGACGACCACCGCGACCGCGTTTTCCTCCTGGGCGCGCCTGAACACGCGGGCCGAGAATTGATTGCCCTTGTCGGCCGAGGCTTCCTCGACATTGCAGACATAAAGCACCGGCTTCGAGGAGAGCAGCCCCAACCCGCGGAACGTCTTCTCTTCCTCCGGGGCGCGCGCCACCAGGCGGGCGGGCTTTCCTTCGCGCAGCAGTTCCAGCGCGCGGGTCATCAGGCTGGCGAGTTCCTTCGCCTCCTTGTCGCCTTGCTTTGCCTTCTTCTCGATGTTGACGAGGCGCTTTTCGAGCGAATCAAGATCCGCCAGCATCAGCTCGGTTTCGATGGTTTCGATATCGGCGATGGGGTCGATCTTGCCCTCGACATGGGTGATGTCGCCATCCTCGAAGCAACGCACCACATGGGCGATGGCGTCAACCTCGCGGATGTTGGCGAGAAACTGGTTGCCGAGCCCCTCGCCTTTCGAAGCGCCGCGCACCAGCCCCGCGATATCGACGAAGGTGAGCCGGGTCGGAATGATCTGGGCCGAACCCGCGATCCTGGCCAACACATCGAGGCGCGGATCGGGCACCGCCACGTCGCCGACATTGGGCTCGATCGTGCAGAACGGATAGTTGGCGGCCTGCGCCGCCGCCGTCTGGGTGAGGGCGTTGAAAAGCGTGGACTTGCCGACATTCGGCAGTCCGACGATGCCGCATTTGAAACCCATCAGTGTTCCGCCTTGCTGGATTGGCGCTCGGGCGCCGGATTGAGCGCCAGATGCACCTTGTTTTGGAAAGACCCCTCCTCGCCCTGGACGAGAAGCGGCAGATGATCGGCCACCGCATCAAGCAGCGGCGAAAGCCAGGCCTGGTCGGCCTTGGCAAAATCGCTCAGCACATGCGGCTGCACCAGCGCCTTGTCGCCGGGGTGGCCGATGCCCATGCGCACACGCACGAAATGCGGTCCGCAATGGGCGATGAGCGAGCGGATGCCATTGTGGCCCGCCGCACCGCCGCCCAGCTTCACGCGCAGCTTGCCAGGCGCCAGATCGAGCTCGTCGTAGAACACGACGAGCTGCGCGGGATCGATGTCATAGAAACGCATCGCCTCGCCCGCCGCCCGGCCGCTTTCGTTCATATAGGTCATGGGTTTCAGCACCAGCACCTTCTCGCCCGCCAGCACGCCTTCGGAAGCCTCGCCCTGAAAGCGCTTGCGCCAGGGTGAAAAACCATGGCGGCGGACGATCGCGTCCACCGCCATGAAGCCGATATTGTGCCGGTTGCCCTGATATTTGGAGCCCGGGTTGCCGAGCCCCACGATGAGGTGCATCTGGCCCTCTGCGGAAGACTGTTACTTCTTCTTGGCCGGAGCCGCGGCCGCGGGAGCCGCACCCTTGGCGGGCGCGGCAGCCTTGCCGCCTGCGGCGGGCGCAGCCGCGCCGGCAGCCGGAGCTTTCTGCGCGGTTGCCGGCACTTCAGCAGGCGCTGCTTCGGCCGGAGCCTCTTCTTCCTTCTTCTGGGCGGTGACGGCGCAAAGCGTGACGTCATCGCTCACGGCGGACTTAACGCCATCCGGCAGCTTGATGTCGGAAAGGTGGACGGACTGGCCGATCTGCATGCCGGAGACATCGACGGTGATTTCGTCCGGAATGAGATTGGCGGAGCAGTTGAGCGACACGGTATGCGACACGATGTTGAGGGTGCCGCCCTGCTTGATGCCGGGCGACACTTCCTGGCCCTTGAAATGCACCGGCACGTTGACGCGGATGCGGGCATCCTTGCCGAGCCGGAGGAAATCGATGTGAACGATGAAGTCGCGCACCGGCTCGAACTGAACGTCGCGCGGGATGGCGCGCACGGTCTTGCCATCGACATCGAGGTCGATCAGCGTCGAGAGAAAGCGGCCGGTCTCGATATGGGGGAGAACCTCGCCGTAGGTGAGCGAAACGAGTTGCGGTTCCTGCTTGTCGCCATAGACGACACCGGGAATGAGGCCTTCACGGCGGACTGCGCGAGAGGCCCCCTTGCCTGCCCGGGCGCGCGGCGCGGCCTTGAGCTGCACGATCTTTGACATGGTCTACTCCTGATATGATACGCCCGGCCGGCCTTCCTCCAGGGGTGAATGAAGCCGATCGGACCGGCGCGCTATAGCGGAAGCCCGGACGGGGCGCAACCGGCCCAAAAGCCGGGGTTCAGATCCCCTGCTCCAGCCGGTCGAGTTCCTTGAGCGCGTCCTTGACCTGCTCGAGATTGGGATTGACCGCCAGGGCCTCTTCATAGGCGGCGCGGGCGCCGGCATAGTCTTTCTGGCGCATCAGGATCATGCCCTTGCCGGCCAGCGCCCCGAAATGGCGCGGCTCGAGATCAAGCGTTCGCGCGATGTCGGCCAGCGAGGAATCATAGCGTTTCATCATGAAATAGAGGGTGGCCCGCTTGTTCCAGGCCTCGGCGAAATCCGGGAATGCGCCGATCAGCCGGTCAAGCATCGCCAGCGCCTCGGCCGGAGCGCCGTCGTCGATCGCCCGGGTCGACTGTTCGAGGAGAATTGTGGCGGTGGGCGAGTCCGAGGCGGCCCAGAGCTGCCAGATCTGGCGCTCGACCTCGCCGCTGTCGACGCCGGGCTCGCGTAGCCTGGCAAACAGCATATCGAGCTGGTCTGACCGCATTTCAGCGGGCTTGGCAGGCGGCTCTCCCGGCGCGTCCTCGGCGAGCGCCGACAGGCTCAGGACGATCAGCAGGGCGGCGGCAATTATTCCACGCATGCGGCGACCATACACCGGTCATGATGGCAACAAAAAGAGCGCCGTGAACGGTTTCCCGGCCACGGCGTTCACAAATTGCTGAACGGGGGCTGATCTCAGCCCTGGCGCGCCTTGAAGCGCGGGTTGGTCTTGTTGATGATATAGACGCGGCCCTTCCGGCGCACCATCCGGTTGTCGCGGTGGCGCTTGAGCAGCGCCTTCAAGGAATTACGGACTTTCATGGACTTCACCCGATATTTCAGGCAGAAGAAGCGCCAAGCTCCGGACTGCCCATTGCATGTGGGCTGGGTCCATAGCGGGGCGTCTTTGTGCTGTCAACCAACCTGCCCGCCCCGATGCCTGATTCCCCCGATCCGTTTCAGCTCTGGCTCACCATCGCCGTTCTCCTGGTCAGCAGCGGCGTGGTGGGATACCTGTCATGGCTGGAGCGCCGCCCCCGCACCAGCCTCACCCCCCGGATGATACCGACAACGCCGGTGTTGATGGTATTTGGGTTTATTGCCCTTTTGGCGCTGGTGCATCTCGTCAATCTCTATGGCATGCACACCGGACGCCGCTAACCGGGCCCGCCGCCATGCTCGCTCCCAGCCAGACGCTGTATTTCGAGGACCTGAGCCTCGGCATGACCGAAACCTATGTCAAGGAGGTCAAATCCTCCGATGTCGTGGGCTTTGCCGAGATCTCGGGCGACCGCAATCCCATCCACCTCTCGGAGCATTTCGCGGCGCGCACCCCGTTCGGCGGGCGGATCGCGCATGGCCTTTACACGGCGAGCTTGATTTCGGCGGTGATCGGCACCCGGCTGCCGGGGCCAGGTGCTGTCTATTTGTCGCAGACCCTGAACTTCAGGGCGCCGGTGCGCATCGGCGACCACGTCGAGGCCAGCGTCGAAGTCGTCGAACTGGTGGAAAAGGGCCGCCGCGTGAAACTCGCCTGCCGCTGCAAGGTAGGCGGCACGCTGGTGCTGGAAGGCGAGGCCATGGTCAAGGTTCCCGGCAAGCCCGAAGGCTTCTGAGCGCGGCTTGACTCCTGATACCGGCTGTCTAGCCTCGCCCGCGACAACCCCGGAGGATCAACGATGCTGCGCAATTTCGACAACCGCCTCAATGCCGATGTCATCCGCTGCCTGCGCGCCATGGGCCATGGCGATGACCTGGTGATCTGCGACACCAATTTTCCGGCCGATTCGGTGGCCCGCCATACGGTGACGGGCAAGCTCCTGCGCATGGACAATCTGACGGCGGCGGAAGCCGTCGACGCCATCCTTTCGGTGTTTCCGCTCGATGCCTTCGTGGACACGCCGGCCGAGCGCATGGAAATCGTCGGCAAGCCGCTCGAGGTTCCGCCGGTCCAGGCGGAGGTGCAGCAGATGATCGACAAGTGGGAGGGCAAGCCCTGGCCCATGGGCTCGGTCGAGCGCTTCGCCTTCTATGACAAGGCGCGCAAGGCCTATGCGGTGATCGTCACCGGCGAGACCCGCTTCTATGGCTGCTTCATTCTCAAGAAGGGCGTGATCCCGCCGAAGGCTTGAGACCCCCGATGCAGCAGGGCGCTCTTCAGCCGCGGATGAAGTGCAGCTTGCTGAACTGCCCGCGAAAGGCCTGAACCTCCGGCGCCACGGATTGCGCGGCGCGGCGCTCCAGCAGCACATCGGCGATGAAACGCGCCACCGCGCGCATGTGTTCCGGCCCCATGCCCCAGCGCACGATTTCCGGCGTGCCGAGGCGGAGCCCGTTGAGATCGCCCGCAACTTCCGCAATCGGCAGCCCGATGCCGCAGGAGAGAATGTTGGCCTCGCGCAGCAGCTTCGCCGCCGCCTGGCCGCCGCGGAAGCCCGCCGCCTCGATGGCCAACTGGTGCGAGCTGGTCATGCCCTTGGCCGCCGCATGCACGGCCACGCCTTCGGCCATGAGCGCCTCGGCCAGCGCCTTCGCGCTTGTGGCCATGGCACGGGCATAGTCGCGGCCATGCACCTTCCAGTCGAGCAGCGTCATCGCCAGCGCGGCGGATTTCCCGGCGTCGAAATTGGCGGTGAGACCGGGATACGCGATGGCGTCGAGGCGTTCGGCGATGGCCGCGTCATTGGTGAGGATAAGCCCTGCTGGCGGCCCGCCGAGGCTCTTGTAGGTGCTCATGGTCATCACGTGGGCCCCTTCGCGCAGCGGGTTCGGCCAGGCCCCTCCGGCGATGACGCCCGACAGATGGGCGGCGTCGAACATCAGCGCAGCGCCCACCTCGTCGGCGATGCGGCGCACCGGGTGCACCGGGT
>NZ_JBJTER010000044.1:0-3060 GCF_046093005.1 Aestuariivirga sp. | reverse complement strand
GGCATCACCCGGCAGGCCCGGTCACCTGCCTCAATTGCGGGACGGTGTTTTCCGGCCATTTCTGCCCCAATTGCGGCCAGAAGGCGCACCTCCACCGCAGCCTCGCCGCGATCGGGCATGACATCATGCACGGCGTGCTGCACCTCGACGGCAAGCTGTGGGCGACCCTGCCGCTGCTCACCTTCAAGCCGGGCCACCTCACCCGCCGCTTCATCGCCGGGGAGCGGGCGAAATTCGTCAGCCCGATGGCGATGTTCCTGTTCACGGTCTTTGCGATGTTCGCGGTTTTTCAGATGGTCGGGATTGGCGCGCCGAGCGATCTTTCGAATGACCTGTTCGGTGGGGAGGAGGACAGCCCCTTCGTCGCCGACATCCGCCAGCAGATCAACACGCTGGAGAAGGAGAAGCTCGCCCTCCCCGCCAAGAGCCCCCGCCGGGCCGAGATCGACAATGAACTGAAGGGCCTCAACTTCGTGCTCGCCCAGGCGCCCGATCAGGGATCGGATCAGGCGGTGGACGTCAACACCGGGATCGAGTGGCTCGACAAGGTGCTGCTGGAAAAGTGGAAGAAGAACCCCGGCCTGATGCTCTACAAGCTGCAGTCGAATGGCTACAAATTCAGCTGGTTGCTGATCCCGCTTTCGATCCCCTTCGTGTGGCTGATGTTCGCCTGGCGACGGCAGTTCAAGGCCTATGACCACGCGGTGTTCGTGACCTATTCCCTGAGTTTCATGTCGCTGCTGTTCATCGTCATGTCGATCATGAGCACGATCCCCGATGGCGGGGTGTGGGCGGCGGTGCTGTTCACGATTGCGGTGCCGCTGCATGTCTACAAGCAGCTGCGCCACGCCTATGGCCTCAGCCGGTTCTCGACCATCTGGCGGCTCACCGTGCTGCTGCTGTTTTCGATGCAGATCGTGCTGACGATGTTCCTGATAATCCTCGGGGTGCTCGGCGCGTTTTGAGTTTGATGCAGGGGGGCGGAATATTTTCGCCGCCTGAAGCGTTCCCCGGTTAACCATGCCGATCATTGCAGTCTTTTCGTCGAAAGGCGGGGTGGGGAAGACCACCATTGCAGCCAACCTAGGCTGGTGTTCGGCGCAGCTGTCGGGGCGACGGACGCTGCTGTGGGACCTTGATCCGACCGATGGCGCGGGGTTCATGTTCGCATTGGAAGCGCAGCGCAAGCGCCAGGCGCGCAGCCTTATTGCGGGCGATGTTCCGGCGCAGGCGCTGATCCAGTCCAGCGACTATGCCGGGCTCGATCTGCTGCCCGCCGACGGGTCTCTGCGGGAACTGGATTCGCTGCTGCTGCGCATGGGCCAGCGCCACCGGATCGCGACCCTGTCGCGCCAGCTGGTGCGCAGCTATGACCGGGTGATCCTCGATTGCCCGCCGATGCTGAACGAGCTGAGCGCGCAGGTGATGCGCGCGGCGACGCTGGTGATCGTGCCGCTGCCGCCCTCGCCGCTATCCGCCCGCGCGCTGGATCATGTGGTCGAGGAAATCCGTCGCCATACGCGGCGGCCGCCGCCGATCCTGCCGGTGCTCTCGATGATCGACCGGCGCCGATCCTTGCACCTTGAGGCGCTGGCGGCCAACCCCGGCTGGCCTGCGATCCCGCTGGTCAGCAGCCTTGAACAATGCGCGGTGCAGCGCCGCCCGGTCGGCACCTTCGCCCCGCGCTCGCCGGCGACGCTGGCGATCATGCGGCTGTGGCAGGGGATCGAGAGCAAGCTGGCGCAGATGGAGGCCGCCGCCACAATGGCCTGACGGTCAGGGACAAGAACATTCAAAAGGGGCGCCGGAATCTCTCCCGGCGCCCCTCATTGTGATTGTGGCAGCTAAAGATCAGGCCCCCTGCGGTGCCTCGTCGCCGCCCGCTTCCTTGGGGCCGCCGAAGCGCTTGCCCGCCTTGGGGATCGCCGAGCCGCGCACCGGGGCCACCAGGGTCGGCCCGCGCGGGGCGTCGGGACGGTCGATCCGGCCGTTTTCGAGCAGCGAATTGATCTCCTCACCGGTCAGCGTCTCGTATTCCAGCAGCGCTTGCGCCAGCAGGTGAAGCTGATCCTCATGGGTCTTGAGGATATCGGTCGCCCGCTTGTGCGCGCCTTCGACGAGGCCCTTGATCTCGGTGTCGATCAGCTCGTTGGTCTTGCCCGAACGGAAGGTCCGCTGCGCCTGACCATAGCCGAGATAGCCTTCGGACTGCTCCTCATACTGGAGCGGGCCAAGCTTGTCCGACATGCCCCACTGGGTCACCATGTTGCGCGCCAGATTGGTCGCATACTGGATGTCCGACGAGGCGCCCGAGCTGACCTTGGCGTGGCCAAAGATGATCTCTTCCGCCACACGCCCGCCCATCGCGACCGAGAGGTTCGCGTGCATCTTGTCGCGGTGGTAGGAGTAGCTGTCGCGCTCCGGCAGGCGCATCACCATGCCCAGTGCGCGGCCGCGCGGGATGATGGTGGCCTTGTGGATCGGGTCGGAGGCGGCTTCGTGGACCGAGACGATTGCGTGGCCGGCCTCGTGATAGGCGGTCATGCGCTTCTCGTCGTCGGTCATGACCATGCTGCGACGCTCGGCGCCCATCATGACCTTGTCCTTGGCGTCCTCGAATTCCTGCATCGCAACGAGGCGCTTGTTGCGGCGCGCCGCCAGGAGTGCGGCCGCGTTGACGCGGTTTGCAAGGTCCGCGCCCGAGAAGCCGGGGGTGCCGCGGGCGATCACGCGCGGGGTCACGTCCGGGGCGAGCGGGACCTTCTTCATGTGCACGCCGAGGATCTTCTCGCGCCCGTCGATGTCGGGCACGGGGACGACGACCTGGCGATCGAAGCGGCCGGGGCGCAGCAGCGCCGGATCGAGCACGTCGGGGCGGTTGGTGGCGGCGATGATGATGATGCCCTCGTTCGCCTCGAAGCCGTCCATCTCGACCAGCAGCTGGTTCAGCGTCTGCTCGCGCTCGTCATTCGAATTGCCCAGTCCATGGCCGCGAGCAGATCCTGGCCGTGCACATGAAGAAGGTGCCGCTGGCGCCCGACGTCAACCCACGCACGATCG
>NZ_JBJTER010000043.1:0-12525 GCF_046093005.1 Aestuariivirga sp. | reverse complement strand
GAGGCGCCACGGCGGACGGCGTTTCCGGCGCAGCCGCCGCGGGCTTTGCCGCCTCCACTTCACGTGGACGCGTGCCGGCCGTCTGAGTCTCGAATTGCAGGCCGAACTGCACGGCGGGGTCCAGGAAGCCCTTCACGGCGTCAAAGGGAATGACGAGGTGTTCCGGGACATTGTCAAACGAGAGTTCAACCTCGAAACGGTCATCGTGGACGTGGAGGTTCCAGTATTGGTGCTGGAGCACGATGGTCATCTCGCGCGGATAGCGTTGCGCGATCTTTTCCGACAGCGCGACGCCGGGATGACGGGTATTGAACGAGATATAGAAATGATGCTCGCCAGGAAGGCCGGAGGTTTCGGCGATCCGCAAGGCGTCCCGCACCACGCCCTTCAGGGCGTTCTGGGCGAGCAGATCATAGCGCATCAGGTCTTCTGGCATTCGCGTGTCCGGTGGGGTTGAGCGGAAGAACGCCCGTATCATAGCCGGTCGCCCGTGGCAAAGCCATGGCTGCTGAAACATGAAATTGTTGAAAGGAAAGTGCCGGCTTCTGTTGCCAGGCGCCGGCGGCCCCGCCTTGAGCGGCTAAGCCCAAGGACTTTGATTTCGGTGCTCAGACTGCCTTAGGCAGCCACTGCAACCGGAGCATAGTTGTCGTTGGCAACTATATGTTTAGCCCGATAACGTCGGAACCATCACGGGCAAAAAGCGACCCTTTACACCCTCGTCGATCCTGTTTCGCCCCCATCACGGGCCGCCCTCGCGCGGCGGCGGTCCGTGGTGGAGGCGCCGGGTACTGCCCCCGGGTCCGAAAGGCTTATTACGATCACCGTTTATCACCATAGTCATGCCCTTGCGGGCGTGACGGGGAGGAATATAGGAAGTCCGGCGGCGCAAGGGAAGGGGTGGTTTCGGACACCCTTGGTGCGGCCGCCCGGAATCGTCTAACCTTCCCGTCATGAAGCAATATCTCGATCTCATGCGGCATGTGCGCCGCCACGGCCACCGCAAGGATGACCGCACCGGAACCGGTACGCTCTCGGTGTTTGGCTGGCAGATGCGGTTCGATCTCGCCGAGGGCTTTCCGCTGGTGACCACCAAGAAGCTGCATCTGCGCTCGATCATCTACGAGCTTCTGTGGTTCATCCGCGGCGAAACCAATGTGGGCTTCTTGCGCGACAACAAGGTTACGATCTGGGACGAATGGGCCGACACCAATGGCGAACTGGGCCCGGTCTATGGCGCGCAGTGGCGCTCCTGGCCGGCGCGCGACGGCTCCGCCATCGACCAGCTGGCGGACGTCATCGCGCGCATCCGCAAGAGCCCGGATTCGCGCCGGCTGATCGTCACCGCCTGGAACCCGGCGGATGTCGAGCGCATGGCGCTGCCGCCCTGCCATTGCCTGTTCCAGTTCTACGTGGCGGACGGCAAGCTTTCCTGCCAGCTTTACCAGCGCTCGGCGGACATCTTCCTGGGGGTGCCGTTCAACATCGCCTCCTATGCGCTGCTCCCCCACATGGTGGCGCATGTAACGGGGCTGAAGCCTGGCGAATTCATCCACACGCTGGGCGATGCGCATCTCTATCTCAACCACCTCGAGCAGGCCGATGCGCAGCTCATGCGCGAACCACGGCCGCTGCCGCGGCTTCTCATCAAGCGCGAGGTCATGAACATCGGCGATTTCCGCTATGAGGATTTCGAGATCGCCGGCTACGACCCGCATCCGCACATCGCCGCCCCGGTCGCCGTATGAGCCGGCTTGGCGGCGATTTCGCCGGCGGCTGGCTCCGGCGCCTTTACTGGCCGGAAAATCCCGCGGGGCTCGTCTATGCACTGGCGGCGGCGGCGCTGCTGCTGATCGCCTATCAGGGCCTGGCCGCGCTGCTCACGGCCATGGCCTTGCCACTGGCGGGCGGCGGAGACACCGGCTCGATGCGTGCCATGGTGCGGGCCAACCTGGCGTCCATCCTGCCGGCCGCGCTTGCTGCTTCGGCGCTGGCCTGGTGGCTGGCGGGACGGCGTGGCGGTGATGCCGCGCGGGTGCTGGCTTTCCGGCGGCCGGACCTCACCGGATCGGGCTGGCTGGTGCTGGTGATCGGTTTCATGCTCGCCATGTATGTGGCGATGATGGCGCTGGTGCTGGCGCTTGCCATCGATCTCGCGCAATACACGCCGGGGCCAGACGGGCAATCGCCTCCGCAGGGCTCGGCCGGCGAAGTGAAGGAGGCGGTGTTCGACCTCGCCAATGAGCCGCGGCTGTTCCTGCTGATCTTTCCATCGATTGCCATCGGCGCGCCGCTGATCGAGGAACTGATCTTCCGCGGCCAGCTGTTCGCGGCGCTGTCACGCACCAGACTCGGCGTGTCGGGCACCACGGTGGTGAGCTCGGCGTCATGGGCGCTGCTGCACATGACCGAGCCGTGGCTGATGATCGGCATGATCTTCATCATGGGGCTGCTTCTGGGCTATCTCCTGTATCGCTTCGGCAGCATCTGGGTGCCGATCCTCTGCCATGCCGTGTGGAACGGGGCCTATGCGCTGCTCGTCTTCGCCAATCTGGGAGGCGGTCCGTGAGCCTGGCGATCAGGGAAGTGCGGCCGGGCGAGGAAGCGCTGGTGCTCGGCTTCATCCGCAAGCTCGCCCAATATGAAAAGCTGTTGCACGAGGTGACCGCGACGGAGGCGGATATCCGCCACGCCCTGTTCGGACCGCAGCCGCGGTGCCGCTGCGACCTCGCCTTCTGGGACGAACGGCCAGCCGGCTTCGCCCTGTGGTTCTACAATTTCTCGACCTTTGCGGGCAAAGCCGGGATCTATCTCGAGGACCTCTATGTCGAGCAAGACCTGCGCGGCCGCGGCATCGGCAAGGCGCTGCTCAGAGGGCTGGCGCGGCGCTGCCTGGCCGAGGGCCTGCCGCGCCTGCAATGGTGGGTGCTGGACTGGAACGCGCCGTCGATTTCCGCCTACAAGGCGATGGGCGCGAAGCCGATGGAAGAGTGGACGGTCTATCGTGTCTCCGGCCCCGAACTTGAGGCGCTCGCCTCATGACGATCCTTATCCGTGATGCCGGTGCGGGCGATGGCGTGGCGCTGCATGCCATGGTGCGCGAACTTGCCGTCCACCATGGCCATGCGGCGGATTTCGTCTCGACGCCTGATGATTTCGAGCGTTTTCTCTCCGGCCCGAACCCGGTGGGCGGCGCGCTCGTTGCCCTGTGGGATGATGCCCCGGCAGGCTGCGCCATCTGGCACCGCAGCTTCTCCACCTTCCGGGGCCGTGAGACCTTGTATCTCGAAGACCTGGCCGTGCTGCCGCCCTTCCGGCGGCTGGGCATCGGGCGGGAACTGCTCGGGGCGGTAGCGCGGCTGGCCCGCGCCCGTGGGGCTCCCGCCGTGACCTGGGTGATGATGGACTGGAACGAGGACGCGAGGAGGCTCTATGCCAGGGCGGGGGTGGCGTTCGAGCCCGGTACGTCCGTCTGCCGGCTGTCGGGCGCGGCGCTGGAGAGGCTGGGGTCATGATTTCTTTCGTGGTGGCGATGTCCCGCAACGGGGTGATCGGACGGGAAGGCAGCCTGCCCTGGCACATCTCCTCGGACCTCAGGCGCTTCAAGGAGATCACCATGGGCAAGCCTGTGGTGATGGGCCGTAAGACCTGGGAGAGCCTGCCCAGGAAGCCGTTGCCTGGCCGCCCGAACATCATCATTTCCCGCCAGAAGGATTTCGCGCCGGAGGGCGCCAGCGTCGCCACCAGCCCAGCGCAGGCGCTGCGTTTCGCCGCAGGGGCACCGGAAGTTGCGGTGATCGGCGGCGGTGAAATCTACCGGTTGTTCTGGCCCTGGGTGGCCCGCATCTACCTGACCGAGGTCGACCTCGAGGTGGAGGGCGACACCCATTTTCCCGGCCTCGATCTGGCCGCGTGGCAGGAGGTGGCGCGCGAGGTGCACCCCAAGGGCGAACGCGATAGCGCCGCCTTCACCCTGCGGATCCTGGACCGCATGACAAAAAGTTAAGGTCGGGCGCCGCCGTGGACATTGCGCTGCGGCATACCTATATCAACTACGAAATTTTTGACACGACAGCAGAACAAGGGTGGGATGAATGCCGTGGAATTCCGAAGGCGGTGGCGGTAACCAGGGCCCCTGGGGCCAGGGCCCATGGGGGCAGGGCGGCGGCAACGGCGGCGGTCCGCGGCGGCCTAACCCGTCAGGCCGTGGTCCGACGCCCCCCGATCTCGACGATCTGATCCGTCAAAGCCAGGACAAGCTGAAGCAGGTCCTGCCATCGGGCGGCGGCTATGTCGGCTGGATCCTGGCGCTAGGCCTGATCGCGCTCTTCGTCGTCTACAACAGCGTCTACCAGGTGCAGCCGGACGAGCGCGGCGTGGTGCTTCGCTTCGGCACGTTCAATCGTGTCGCGGAGCCCGGCCTGCACTTCGCGCTATGGCCGGTCGAGACAATGGAAAAGCCGCGGGTAGGCGCTGTTCGCCAGATCAACATCGGCAATGAGGGCAGCGAAGGCCAGATGCTGACCTCGGACAAGAACATCATCGGCGTGCCGTTCTCGGTGTTCTGGCGCATCAACGACGCCAAGAGCTACCTGTTCAACGTGGCCGACCAGGAGCGCACCATCCGCGCCGTGGCCCAGAGCGCCATGCGCGAGGTGGCGGGGCAGACCCGCGCCCAGGCCATTCTGACGACGGGCAAGAATGCGGTCGAGGCGCAGGTGATGGAAATCACCCAGAAGCTGCTCGACGAATATGGCGCGGGCGTCACCATCACCTCGGTGAACCTCGGCGACGTGCAGCCGCCGCGCGAAGTGGCCGATGCCTTCGCCGAAGTGGTCCGCGCCGGCCAGAACCAGCAACAGCTGATCAATGAGGCCGAGCAATACCGGAACCAGAAGCTGCGCATGGCGGAAGGCGAGGCGGCCAAGCTGGTCGAGGATGCCAGCGGCTACAAGGCCTCGACCGTGGCGCAGGCCGAAGGCGAGGCGGCGCGCTTTCTCTCCGTCTATGAGCAGTACAGGAAGGCGCAGGGCGTGACCCGCGAGCGTATCTTCCTCGAGACCATGGAGCAGATCCTCGGACAGACCAACAAGGTGATTGTCGAGCAGGGGGCCAATGGCCAGGGCGTGGTGCCCTATCTGCCGCTTCCCGAAGTCAAGGCCCGCCAGGGCGATCAGCAGAACTGAACGGGGCAAAAACCATGACCAGCTTCACCAAAACCATCATCGGCGTCGTTGCAGTTCTGGCGCTGGCGCTGTTCTACATGTCGTATTTCGTGGTCGACGAGAAACACAAGGCGCTGGTGCTGCGCTTTGGCGACATCAATCGCGTTGTCGAGGAGCCCGGCCTCTATTTCAAGCTGCCCTTCGCCGATACGGTCACCAAGATCGAGGACCGCATCATCATCTGGGAGAACAACGACCGCCCGGTGCAGGACGTGGCCTCGCAGGTCTATATCGTGGATGCGATCACGCTCGCCCGCATCAAGGACGCGCGGCTGTTCCGCGAAACCCTGGGCGCCGACCTGATGCAGGCGGAAGCCCGCGTGGCGGCCCGCCTCGATGCGGCGCTGCGCCAGACCTATGGCCGCCGGTCCTTTGACGCGGCGCTCTCATCCGACCGCGCGGTGATGATGCGCGAGATCCGCGATGCGCTGCGCGAGGAGGCCGATACGCTGGGAATCGAGATCGTCGATGTCCGCGTGCGCCGGACCGACCTTTCTGAAAACGTGCTGGAGCAGACCTACCGGCGCATGGAATCCGAGCGCAAGGCGCTGGCCCAGGACATCCGCTCCCAGGGCGAGGCGACCAAGACCAGGATGAACGCCGAGACTGACCGCACCACCACCGAAAAGCTGGCGCAGGCCAAGAAAGAGGCGGAAATCATCCGCGGCCAGGGCGATGCCGAGCGCAACCGGGTGTTCGCCGAGGCGTTCGAGCAGGATCCGGAGTTCTTCAGCTTCTACCGCTCGATGCAGGCCTATGCGAAAAGCCTCGGCACGCAGGGCACCACCATGGTGCTGAGCCCTGACTCCGAGTTCTTCCGCTATTTCGGAGATCAGCGGCCAGGCGGAGCGGGGGCCGCGCCGGCAGCGCCCGCCCCGTAATGCTGGATGATCTGCTGACGGCCCTCGGCCTGGTGCTGGTGATCGAGGGCTGTCTTTATGCCTTGGTTCCGTCGAAACTGCGGGCCATGATGCTGTCAATGCAGTCGCTCACTGACGACCAGCTGCGCCTGGGCGGCATCGCCGCCATGGCGCTCGGCGTCTTGGCGGTGGCGATGGTGCGTGTTGGGTTTTCGTAAGAAATGCGCGGAGGGCGTTGGACCATGAAGACGAGCAATCTGATGACCGTGGCGGCGCTGGCCTTATGCCTGCCGTTCGTGGCGGCGGGCGGCGGCGCGGCGCAGACCACGCCGCAGACGCCGGTGCAGGAGCTGCCCTCGGTCGCCGATATCGCCGACCGGCTGTTGCCGGCGGTGGTGGAGATCACCATCGAAGGCAAGGCGCCGGCGCCGGTTGATACCACCGAGGAAACGCCGGAGAACAACGATGGCGGCTCGCCGCTCGACGATCCGAATAATCCGTTCAGGGATTTCTTCGACGAGTTCATGAAGCGCGCGCCCGGCTCAGAGCCGCCGCCGCGCATGACGTCCATGGGCTCGGGCTTCGTGATCGATCCGGCTGGCATTATCGTCACCAACAACCATGTGGTGGAAGACGCCGGGACCATCGAGGTGCATTTCCACGACGACACCATCCTCCAGGCCGAGCTCGTTGGCCGCGACCCCAAGACCGACCTGGCCGTGCTGCGCGTGAAGCCCGAGAAGCCTCTGTCGGCGGTGACCTTCGGCGACAGCGACAAGCTGCGCGTGGGCGAATGGGTGATGGCCATCGGCAATCCGTTCGGGCTTGGCGGGTCGGTGTCGCTCGGCATTGTCTCGGCGCGCAACCGCGACATCAACGCCGGGCCCTATGACGACTTCATCCAGACCGATGCCGCGATCAACAAGGGCAATTCCGGCGGACCGCTGTTCAACCTCAAGGGCGAGGTGATGGGCATCAACACCGCCATCTTCTCGCCGTCGGGCGGCTCCGTGGGCATCGGCTTTTCGGTGCCCGCCAACACGGCGAAGAACGTGGTGAACCAGCTCATCGCCTATGGCGAAACACGGCGCGGCTGGCTGGGTGTGAAGATCCAGGCGGTAACGCCGGACATTGCCGACTCAATCAACCTCGATGCGCCGCGCGGCGCGCTGGTTTCCGATGTGACGCCCACCGGGCCCGCCGAAAAGGCCGGCATCCAGGCGGGCGACGTGATCGTCGAGTTCAACGGCCGCGCCGTGAACGCCATGCGTGACCTGCCGAAGATCGTCGCCGAGACGCCCATCGGCAGCAAGGTGCCGCTGAAGGTGCTGCGCAAGGGCGCGGAAGTGACGCTTACCGCCGAAGTGGGGCGTCTCGAGGACGGCGAGAAACTGGCGGATTCCGGCGCGGGCGGCGCGGGCGAGGCGGCTCCCGCCAGCGTCACGCTGCTGGGAATGACGCTGTCGTCCATCACGGATGATCTGCGCAAGGAGTATCAGCTCGACAAAGAGCTGAAGGGCGCGGTGGTGACCGAGGTTGCCAAGGACAGCCCGGCGGGCGAGAAGCGCATCGCGCCGGGCGATGTCATCACCGAGGCCGGCGAGCAGGAAGTGCTCGGTGCGGCCGACGTGCGCGACCGCATCGAGGAGGCGAAGAAGGCCGGCAAGTCATCCGTGCTGCTGCTCATCGCCAAGGGCGGCAAGGCCAGCGAGATGCGGTTCATTGCGCTCAAGGTGAAGGAATAGCGGCCTATCTGTCCCGCCGGGGCCGGCCCTCGAGGCCGGCCATTTCGTCAGCGCTGGCCGTGGGGATGCGCATCTCGAAAATCTCGGTCACGCTGGTGTAGTCATAGTAGCCCAGCCTGGCGAGCGGACGGATGCGCGGAATGTCGAGCTTGCCGCTGGGCAGCACATAGCGCCCATCGACGTGGATGCGCACCACCTGGCCGAAGACCACGTCGGCGTCGGACACCTTGGTGGTTCCCGGAAAACGCAGCGTGTTGAGGTAGCGGCACTCGAAGTGGCACGGGCTCTCGGCGACCCGCGGGCCGGGCGCATCGAGGCAGGCGAGTTTGGTGAGCCCCGCGAGTTCGAATTCGTCCACGCCGCGCGCCACCGGCTGGGCCGATCTGTTGACCGCCTCGCGCAGATCGTAGGTGGCCATGTTCCAGACGAAGAAGCCGGTCTCCTCGGCGTTGATCACCGTGTCCTTCTTGCGGCCATCGACATGCTGGTCGGCCGAGAACATGACGATCGGCGGGTCGTAGGTGATGTTCTGCCACTGGCTGAACGGCGCAAGATTAGCCCTGCCATCCTTCGAGACCGTCGAAATCCAGCCTATAGGCCGCGGTACCGTGCAACTCTTGAACGGGTCGAAGGGCAGCGGGCATTCATCGAGCAGCGGGCGGTAATGCATGGGGCGAAGCTTTCATGAGTCACCGGTCACGCCAGTGCGGAGAGTGCAACGGGCATGTCGGGGAGGGGCGGGTTGAGGATATGGCGGGTGGACTTTGCAGGAAGCAGCGCGCCGTGGCGGGCGGCGGCGCAAACCTCCTGCCTTGTGAAAACGCGCGCCGTCCATGACGCCAGCGTGAGCCGCGGATCATCATAGTCGATCACCACGGCATTGATGCGCGAAAGCCCCAGCGCCTGCGCGGCGCGGAAGCGGTGGTGGCCATCGAGGATGGCGAGGCTGGCGCGCTCGACCAGCACCGGGCGGCGCTGCACGCCGTCACGGCGCATGTCATCGGCGAGGCGCGCCGCCTCATCGTCATTCACGTGTTCCGTCGGCCGGAGCGTTGCAAGCGCCAGCCGCTGGCAGGCGTAAGGGCTCACGCGGCGGCGATCTGCGGCAGGCCCTCGAGCGCGGCGTCGAGCGCCGACTGATCGTACATTTTGTCTTCGAGCTTGCCGGCCTGGTAATCCATATAGGCCTGCATGTCGAAATGGCCATGCCCGCAGAGGCCAAACAGGATCACCGGCGAGGCGCCTTGCTCCTTGGCCTTGAGCGCCGCGTTGATGGCCCCGCGCACCGCGTGGTTGGCCTCGGGGGCGGGCAGGATGCCCTCGGTGCGGGCGAACAGCACGCCGGCCTCGAAGCAGGCGTTCTGGGTATAGGCTTCGGCCTCGATCAGCCCCAGCTCCTTGAGGTGAGAAACCATCGGCGCCATGCCGTGGTAGCGAAGACCGCCGGCGTGGAAGCCGGGCGGCATGAAGGTGGAGCCCAGCGTGTGCATCTTGACCAGCGGCGTCATGTGCGAGGTGTCGCCGAAATCATAGGCATAGCGGCCGCGGGTGAGCGACGGGCAGGCGGCCGGCTCGGCGGCGATCACCCGCACCTTCTTGCCGCCGCGCAGGCGCTGGCCGATGAACGGGAAGGTGAGGCCGGCGAAGTTGGAGCCGCCGCCAGTGCAGCCAACGATGATATCAGGCTCGGCGCCCGCCTGCTGCATCTGCTCGATGGCCTCGATGCCGATCACCGTCTGGTGCAGCAGCACGTGGTTCAACACGCTGCCCAGGGCATATTTGGTGTCGGGGCTGGTGGCGGCCACTTCGACCGCCTCGGAAATGGCGATGCCGAGGCTGCCGTTGGAATCGGGATTGGCGGCGAGGATCTGACGGCCGGCATTGGTTTCGAGCGAGGGGCTCGCCACGCATTTGCCGCCATAGACCTCCATCAGCGCCCGGCGATAGGGCTTCTGGTTGTAGGAGATCTTGACCATGTAGACCTTGACGTCGATGCCGAACAGCGCGCCCGCGAAGGAGAGCGATGACCCCCATTGCCCGGCCCCGGTTTCGGTGACCAGTTTCCTGACGCCCTGTTCCTTGTTGTAGAAGGCCTGCGCCACGGCGGTGTTGGGCTTGTGCGAGCCGGCGGGGCTCACGCCCTCGTATTTGTAATAGAGCTTCGCGGTTGTCCCCAGCGCTTTCTCCAGCCCATGGGCGCGGTAGAGCGGGGTGGGCCGCCACATGCGGTAGATGTCGCGCACCGGCTCCGGAATGGCGATGTCGCGCTCGGCGCTCACCTCCTGCATGATGAGTTCCATCGGGAACAGCGGCGAAAGATCGTCCGGCCCAACAGGCTTCAGCGTGCCGGGATGGAGGGGCGGCGGCGGCATCTGCGGCAGATCGGCCGCGATGTTGTACCAGCTCTTCGGAATCCGCTCCTCGCCCAGCACGATCTTGCGCTGCGCGGCGTCAGTGTGTTTGGCCATGGCTTGTCCTCCGTAGGTTGTTGCCCGATGCTGGCAAAATGCCGGGCTCGCCGCAAGAGGCGGCCGGCGCGTCAGCCCAACAGACGCGAGCGAAGATAGATGAGGACGGCCGCCACCAGGCCGAGACCGCCCAAAATCACATAGGCGCCCTTCGACATGCCGGCGATCGCCTGCCTGATTTCGGCGCGGCCGTTCACATTCGGGAATGGGGTATCGGGCGCTGCCGCACCACGAAATGGCAGAGCGGCCCCCAGCCGTGGCCGACGGTGATGATGAGCGGCTTTTCCGGCGGCCAAGTGCTGGTTGTGTTTTGCGATGGCCCGCGCCCTGATCCGGCATTGGCCTTGTTCATGACGACGCCGACCATGTGACAGCAGGCAAAGCCAAGCTGCTTGAGCGCTGTGAAGGTGGACATGGTTCCGGTGCGGCCGCAACCAGCGCCGATGATCTTGAGCGGCATGGGCACCTCCTCGAAGATATGATGCTACGCCTGCGGGGCGGGAGAGAAAGGGGCCCCGACAAGTTGAGGGAGGCTAGGGCACTGACAGGCATCAGGACCAGTCTCGGCTCGTCTCTCCGTTGCTTGGCCAGTAACGTGGCCCGTCTTCCTCCACTGAAGGAGCGGGAGAAGACATAAGGAACATCACGGGCAGAACAACAAGTTCACTTCATCACCCGAGGTTCTGAGCCGTTCCTCTTGCCTGCCGCGGCGGGCCGGGCCAAATAGCCGTCATGAATGACCGTCCGATCGCGGAATCGATCCCGGCAAGCGCCCTGGCGCTGGGCCTTGCGGGCATTTTGCCCTTTGCCGCCGGGGCGCTCTCAATGTGGGTTGCGCTGCCGCTGCTGGCGCCCGAGCTGGGGCTGCGGCTCGGCATCATCTATGGGGCGATCATCCTCTCTTTCCTCGGCGGCATCCGCTGGGGCGCCGCGCTGGGGCCTTTTGATGTGACCCGCCAGGGCCTTGATTTCGGGGCCAGCGTGCTGGGGTCGCTGGCGGGCCTCGCCGCCGCTTTTCTTCCCGCCGTTCCGGCCTTGTCGCTGCTGATCGCCGGGTTCCTGCTGCAGGCGCTGTGGGACGTCACCAGTGCGGAGGCCGGGCGGCTGCCGGGCTGGTTCGGGCGGCTGCGCATGATCCTCACCGGCGGCGCGGTCATCTCGCTCGTCGCCATGCTGGTGGCCGCGGTGGCTATCTGACGGCGGATGCCGGAAAGCGGTGAATGGCCCTGGTGCCGATCATCCAGACGTGGAAATCCCCCAGCAACCCGTCGAAGGCTTCCGAGCGCACGCTCAACGCGCCCGTGTAGCTGCCGAAGGCCGGCATGATGATGCGGCGTTCGTCGGCCACGAAACAGCGGCGGCGGATGCGCTGGCCGCGGGCGTGCACGGCAGCGGCGGGATGAAGATGGCCGGCGATTTCCAATTCATCGCGCGCCAGCGCGCCGGGTTGGTGGCGCAGTGTGACCGGCCCCAGCGCGATTTCCGCGGCCACCCTGCCGCCCAGGTCTTCGGGCGGCGCCGGATCGTGGTTGCCGGCGATCCAGATGGTTTCGGCGGAAGCGGCGATGGTGCGGAGCATGGCCAAGTCGCCGCTATCGATGCGTTCGCGGGCGTGTGAATCATGAAAGCTGTCGCCGAGAAAGCAGATCAGGCGAGGCCTGGCGGCCGCGCACACGGCCCGCAGCTGGTAAAGCGACTCGCGGGTGTCATAGGGCGGCAGATGCACGCCGCGCCGGGCCAGGCTCGTTCCCTTTTCGAGATGCAGGTCCGCCACCAGCAGCGCGCGCAACTCCGGCGCATAGAGCGCGCCTGACAGGTCTGGAATGAAATCCAGCCCGCCAAGGCTTATGCGCTGCGACCTAGACAAGCCGCATGGCCTCGTCGATGAGGGCGTTCGCGGCTTCGGCGAGAACGGCATCATGGGCCTCGCCGTAAACCGATTCGCGGCCGATCTCCAACAGCACGGGCACGGCGAGCGGCGAGACAACCTCAAGCGCCTTGTGCAGGATCTCGCCCTTGATCCGCCGCAGCATGGCTGAGAGCCGCCACGCATCGATCAGCCCTTCCGCAGCGTCGTCCCAGGCCGCGCGCAGCAGCAGGTGGTCGGGCTCGTGGCTTCGCAGCACGTCGTAGATCAGGTCGGTGTTCACCGTCATCTGCCGCGCCGTCTTCTCATGCCCCGGCTGGCGGCGCTCGATCAGCCCCGCGATGATCGCCACGTAACGGA
>NZ_JBJTER010000042.1:0-39764 GCF_046093005.1 Aestuariivirga sp. | reverse complement strand
CCCATGGCCGACCTTCGCTCGAATTTCATCGGCATCAAGTCCCCCAATCCGTTCTGGCTCGCCTCGGCGCCCCCGACCGACAAGGAATACAATGTCGTCCGCGCCTTCAAGGCGGGCTGGGGCGGCGTCGTGTGGAAGACGCTGGGCGAGGAGGGCCCGCCGATCGTCAATGTCAACGGCCCGCGCTACGGCGCCATCCATGGCGCCGACCGGCGGCTCCTTGGCCTCAACAACATCGAGCTGATCACCGACCGGCCGCTGGAGGTCAATCTGCGCGAGATCAAGCAGGTGAAGCGCGACTGGCCGGACCGCGCGATGATCGTCTCGATCATGGTGCCCTGCCAGGAGGAGTCCTGGAAGGCGATCCTGCCAAGGGTGGAAGAGACCGGCTGCGACGGCATCGAACTCAACTTCGGCTGCCCGCATGGCATGAGCGAGCGCGGCATGGGTTCGGCCGTGGGCCAGGTGCCGGAATACATCGAGATGGTGGCCCGCTGGTGCAAGCAGTATTCGCGCCTGCCGGTGATCGTCAAGCTTACCCCCAACATCACCGACATCCGCTATCCGGCACGCGCGGCGAAGCGCGGCGGGGCCGATGCCGTGTCACTCATCAACACCATTTCCTCGATCGTCTCGGTCAACCTCGACAATTTCGCGCCGGAACCCGCGATCGACGGCAAGGGCAGCCACGGCGGCTATTGCGGCCCGGCGGTGAAGCCCATCGCGCTCAACATGGTGGCGGAAATCGCCCGCGACCCTGAAACCCGCGGATTGCCCATCTCGGCGATCGGCGGCGTCACCACCTGGCGCGACGCGGCGGAATTCATCGCCATGACAGCGGGCACCGTGCAGGTCTGCACCGCGGCGATGACCTATGGCTTCCGCATCGTCGAGGAAATGAAGACCGGCCTTGCCCGCTGGATGGACGAGAAGGGCTATTCCACGATCGAGGATTTCCGCGGCCGCGCGGTTCCCAATGTGACGGACTGGCAGTATCTCAATCTCAATTATGTGACAAAGGCCCATATCGACCAGGATCTCTGCATCAAATGCGGCCGCTGCTATGCCGCCTGCGAGGACACCTCGCACCAGGCGATCATGAAGGAGAAGGACGGCAAGCGGCATTTCGAGGTGATCGATGCCGAATGCGTGGCCTGCAACCTGTGCGTCGAGGTCTGCCCGGTCGAGAGCTGCATCACCATGGTGCGGATGACCGACGGCGTCGATCCGCGCACCGGCCGCAAGATCGACCCCAACTATGCCAACTGGACAACGCACCCGAATAATCCCATGGCCCTGAAGGCCGCGGAATGAACACAACTCCTGCTCGGTAGTGAAAGTCCCTCTGCAACTGCGTGGCCCGGTTCGATACGGCGCTTGCCGGAGCCGCTGCTTAAGGATAAGTTGATCGTCATGCATGGAACAGCCGCAACCGCGCTTCCGGACGTGCTCCAACGCTGTGAGCATTGCACTGTGCGCCACCAGGCGGTTTGCGGGGCCATGGACGAAACCCAGGTGCGCAAGCTTGCGCAGATCGCCCACCGCAAGAAGATCCGCGCCGGGCAGACCATTATCTCCGACGAGGATCCGGTCGATTTCTTCGCCAATGTGATCTCGGGCGCCATCAAGCTCACCAAGACCCTGCCGGACGGCCGCCAGCAGATCGTCGGCCTGCTGTTCGCGCCGGATTTCCTCGGCCGCGCCTATTCAAAGAATAATCCGTACACGGCGGAAGCGGCGACCGACGTTGAGATCTGCACCTTTCCCAATGCCGCCTTCGAGCGCCTGGTCGGCGAATATCCCGGACTGCAGCAGCGGCTGTTCCAGCACACGCTGGACGAACTCGACGCGGCGCGGGACTGGATGCTGCTGCTCGGCCGCAAGACCGCCGAGGAAAAGGTGGCGAGCTTTCTCTACATGCTGGCCCGCCGCAGCATGCTTGGCGGCTGCGCCCACAAGAACGAGGCCGGATCGGCCGCTTTTGAGCTGCCGCTCACCCGGTCAGACATGGCGGACTACCTCGGGTTGACAATTGAGACGGTGAGCCGCCAGCTCACCCGCCTCAAGACCAGCCATGTCATCCGGCTCAGCACCAGCCGGCTGATCATGGTGCCGGATCTGAAACGGCTTGCACTGGCCGCCGGACAGGATGGCGACCGTCATTGATCGGCGTCAATGACCGGTCATTCGGGATGCGCCATAAAACTCCCAGACAGGAGAGGGTAACGCGATGAGCTACAAGACGATATTGGTGTCCTTGAATGAAGTCGGCCGCCTCGAACAGCTGGTCGCGGCCGCGGTGAGCCTGGCGCGCGGCACGGGCGCCCATGTCTCGGGCCTTTATGTGATCCCGTCGGTGCAGGTCTATCCCTCGGTTGGCTTCGAGGCCGCCCCCCAGGTGTTCGAGGGCAACCGCACCTTCTTCAAGGACAATGCCGCCCGGGTGAAGCAGGCCTTCGAGGAGGCCATGCGGCGCGAGGCGCTGCCCCATGATTTTCATCTGCTTGACGCCCGCAGCCCGGTGATCGCCGAGGAAGTTCTGGCGGTTGGCCGCTGCGCCGATCTTCTGGTGGTTTCCGCCACCAACCCCGATGAGATCACGGGGGTCGAGCGGGATTTCGTCGAACAGGTGATCATGTCAGCCGGCCGGCCGGTGATCGTGCTGCCCTATCAGGGCAGCGCCGCGATCTCGCTCGACGAGATCATCGTGGGCTGGAACGGCGGCCGCGAGGCGGCGCGCGCGGCGTTCGACGCGCTGCCGCTTCTCAAGAAGGCCCGCAAGGTGCGCATCGTCTGGGTCGATCCGCAGAAGGAGCCGTCGCTGCGCGGCAGCGCCGCGGGCGCGGACCTCGCCGAGACGCTGGCCCGCCACGGCGTCAAGGCCGAGGCCCAGGGCTACCCCACCGACGGCCAGGACGAGGGCCAGGCGCTGCTGCGCTGCGCCGACGATACCGGCGCGGGGCTGGTGGTGATGGGCGCCTATGGGCACAGCCGGCTCGCCGAATTCATCTTCGGCGGCGCCACCCGCTTCGTGCTCACCCGCATGTCGCGGCCCGTGCTGATGTCGCATTGAGGAGAGGTTCATGCTGAGCAAGATTCGCCTCGAACTGGCGCGTGACCATGATCATCCGAAAGGCACGGGCGATATCGGCTATGAATTCGCGGCTCCCCTGGACGGTCACGGCAAGATCATCCCGGAGGAATGGCACAAGCACCGCGATCACTGCCGCGTGGTGCGCTTCCGTCCGAACGAGGACGATGACATCGGCCATCTGGTGCGCAAGCCCGGCGGCAGCTGGGCCTTCCATTATGACATCGCGTCGGACGCGGAGGATGACGAGCAGGGCTACCGGTTCGATGATCATGCCTTCAAGGTCGGCGAATATGTCTCGATCCGGGAGGATGATGGCCTGCGCACCTTCCGGGTGGTGCGGGTGCAGCCAGTCGCCTAGGCCCTTGCTTCGGCGGGGGCAAGCCGCTACCCATCGCGCCCGAAACGGCAATTGATCGGGGCGCTGCATCATGGCGAGTTACAATCTGTTCCTGCTTCCGGGTGACGGCATCGGCCCGGAGGTGATGAAGGAAGCCGAGGCGATCATCGCCTGGTTCAACGCGCAAGGCATCGCCCGTTTCGAGGTTGACCGCGGGCTGGTCGGCGGCGCCGCCTATGACGCCCATGGCAAGGCAATCTCGGAAACCGACATGGCCAAGGCCATGGCCTCGGATGCGGTGCTGTTCGGCGCCGTGGGCGGCCCCAAATGGGACAAGGTGCCCTATGACGTCAGGCCAGAGGCCGGCCTTCTCCGCTTGCGCAAGGACCTGGGCCTGTTCGCCAATCTGCGCCCCGCCATCTGCTATCCGGCGCTGGCCGATGCCTCCTCGCTCAAGCGCGAGGTGGTGGAAGGGCTCGACATCCTGATCGTCCGTGAGCTGACGGGTGGCGTCTATTTCGGCGAGCCCAAGACCATCACCGACCTCGGCAACGGCCAGAAGCGCGGCATCGACACGCAGGTCTATGATACCTTCGAGATCGAGCGCATCGCCCGCGTCGCCTTCGAACTGGCCCGCACCCGGCGCAAGAAAGTGTCCTCCGCCGAGAAGCGCAACGTGATGAAGACCGGCGTGCTCTGGAACGAGGTGGTCACACGCGTGCACGGCCAGGAATACCCTGATATCCAGCTGGAGCATGTGCTGGCCGATAACTGCGCCATGCAGCTGGTGCGCTGGCCCAAGCAGTATGACGTGATCGTCACCGACAATCTGTTCGGCGACGTGCTCTCGGACGTGGCGGCGATGCTGACGGGTTCGCTCGGCATGCTGCCCTCGGCCTCGCTCGGCGCGGCCGATCCGAAATCCGGCCGCCGCAAGTCGCTTTATGAGCCGGTGCATGGCTCGGCGCCGGACATTGCCGGCACCGGGGCGGCAAACCCGATCGCCATGATCGCCTCCTTCGGCATGGCGCTGCGCTATTCGCTGGGGCTGGGCGGCTGGGCCGACAAGCTCGACCAGGCAATCGCGGCCGTGCTCGCCAAGGGCATCCGCACCCGTGACATCGCCGGCGGCCAGCCCGCAAATGCCTCGACCAGCCAGATGGGTGCGGCGATCCTCGATGAGCTGAAAGCCCTGGCCTGAGCAAGGCCAAGGCAGCGCGCGTGATGATGGCCGGGGCAAGCCCGGGGGTGACGAGAGGTCTCGCTATCTGACTTGGATTGGGCAAGCGCTATCATCCGGCGCCAAGCGCCACCTTCTCCGATTGGCTTCGCCAACGGGAGAAGGGACGATGCGCGCGAAAATCACAGATTCTTCAGCCCGGCCTCGATCTGGGCGCGGCGGGCCTCCAGGAAGGGCGGCAGCGACAGCGTGGTGCCGAGTTTGTCCAGCGGCTCGTCGGTCGCGAAGCCGGGGGCGTCGGTCGCCAGCTCGAACAGCACGCCGCTGGGCTCGCGGAAATAGAGGCTGCGGAACCAGAAACGGTCGACCGGCCCCGAGTTGGGAACCCGCATGGCGGCGAGGCGTTCCGTCCAGGCATCATAATCAGCATACGGAATATTGAACGCCACGTGATGCACCCCGCCCGCGCCCTGCTGGGCGGGCGGCAGCGCGGGATCGACCGTCACCCGCAGCTCCGCCACCGCGCCGGCCCCGTCCATGCGGTAAACATGGGTGCTGCCGAACTGTCCGGCCGGCGTCATGTTCATGAGCCTGGTCAGCACCATGTCGGTGCCGCGGAGTTCGGGCACGCTCATGGTGATCGGCCCCAGCCCCCTGATCTGGTGTTCGGCTGGAACCGGGCTGCCCTCCCAGATATGGGCTTCGCCCGCGTCATCGGCAATGAGCGCCAGCCGCTGGCCCTCGGGGTCCTCGAAGGCCAGCACGGGCCGGCCCGCTTCCTCGGCGATCTTCTCCTGCCTGACGCCAAGCGCGGCGAAGCGCTGCTGCCACCACAATAGGCTCTTCTCATGCGCGACGCGCAGGCCCGTGCGGGTGACCGACCGCGTGCCGCGCCGCTCGCGGCCCACCGGCCAGTCGAAGAAGGTGATATCGGTGCCGGGCGCGCCGACGCCATCGGCATAGAACAGGTGATAGGCCGAGGTGTCGTCCTGGTTCACCGTCTTCTTGACCAGCCGCAGACCGAGCGTAGCGGTATAGAAGCGGTGGTTTCCCGGCGCGTCGGCGGTGACGGCGGTGAGGTGGTGGAAGCCTTTGAGGTTCATTGGGGCTCTCTGTTCAGCCGCCCTGGATGCGCGGCAGGAGGTAGATTTCCGCCCCTTCGGGGAGGGCTGTTTCCCAGCTGTCGCGGTAGATGCGGCCGTCGATCGACACCGCCACGCCGCGCGCCAGATGCGGGCCCATGCCGGGATAGGCCTCCTCGAGCTTGCGAAACAGCTCGCGGATGTTCTTGGCCTCGATCTGAACGACAGACGCTCCGTCCGCGGCCGGACGGAGCGCCCCCCAGAGGTGGATGTCGGCCAAATCAGGCCTTCTTGGACTTCTTCGCGGCCTCGAGCGCCTTGAGCACGCGCGGCGGCGACATCGGCACATGCGTCATCCGCACGCCGAAGGCGTTCGACATGGCGTTGGCGATGGCGGCGATCGGCGGCACGATCGAGGTTTCGCCCACGCCGCGCACCCCATAGGGGTGGTTGGGGTTGGGGATCTCGAGGATCTGCGTGTCGATCATCGGCAGGTCGGAGCACACCGGGATGCGGTAATCGAGGAAGCCCGGATTCTGCAGCCGGCCATCCTTGCCGTAGATGTACTCCTCATTCAGCGCCCAGCCGATGCCCTGCGCGGCGCCGCCCTGATACTGGCCCTCGACATAGGCCGGGTGCACCGCCTTGCCGGCGTCCTGGATCACCGTGTAGCGCACCACCCTGGAGCGGCCGGTTTCGGGGTCCACTTCCACGTCGCAGATGTGCGTGGCGAACGACACGCCCGCGCCATCCGCCACGATCTCGGCATGGCCGGCGATCGGGCCGCCGGTGTTGGCGGCGGCGGCGGCGATCTCCTTGAGCGACAGCGGCGCCAGATTGCCATACTTGCTCCCCATGGCCTTGGCCTGGCCGTTCTCCCAGGTCACGTCCTCGACGGGGATTTCCCACATCTTGGCGGCGCGTTCCTTCAGCACCTCGATCGTGTTGCGGGCGGCGAAAATGCCCGCCATCGAGGAGGAGAAGGTGCCGCGGCTGCCGTCGGTCATGTCATTGTGGCCGAGCGCCGCGGTGTCAGCCACCGCGCACTTCACCTGGCCATAGGGCACGCCCAGCTCCTCGGCGACGCACAGCGCCAGCGAGGCGCGCGAGCCGCCCACGTCCACCGTGCCGACGGTCAGCGTCACCGTGCCGTCCGGACCGACATTGATGTCGGTGCAGGTCTGGCCGCCGAAGTTGAACCAGAAGCCGCAGGCGTAGCCACGGCCCTGGTTGGGGCCGAGCGGCGCCTTCATGTGCGGATGCTTCCGGGCGGCTTCCAGCGTCGGGCCGATGCCGATCGGGCCGTAGACCGGGCCGTAGGAGGACTTGGTGCCCTGCTTGGCCGCATTCTTGATGCGCACCTCGAGCGGGTCCATGCCGATCTTCTTGGCGAGCTCGTCGACGACGCTCTCCACCGCGAAGGCCGCCATCGGCGCCGACGGCGCGCGGTAGGCCGCCGACTTCGGGCGGTTGACCAGCACTTCGTAGCCCTGGGTCCTGACGTTCTTCAGGTCGTAGCAGGCAAAGGAGGTCATGGCGCCAAGTTCGGCCCACATGGTGAGATAGGGGCCGGAGGCGTAGCGAAGCTCCGCCTTGCCCGCCGTGATGGTGCCGTCCTTCTTGATGCCGATCTTGACATCGATCGAGGTGGCGCTGGTCGGGCCGGAGGCGCGGAACACCTCTTCGCGGCTCATCACGATCTTGACCGGCCGGTTGGCCTTGCGCGACAGCGCCAGCGCCACCGGCTCGATCCACACATGGGTCTTGCCGCCGAAGCCGCCGCCAATCTCGGATGAGGTGACGCGCAGCTTCGAGACATCCATGCCCAGCAGCATGGCGCAGTGATTGCGGTAGACGAAATGGCCCTGGGTGCACACCCAGAGTTCGCCGGTGCCATCCGGGCTGACGCTGGCCACGCAGGCATGCGGCTCGATGTAGCCCTGGTGCGTCTGCTCGGTGCGGAAGGTGCGCTCGATCACCACATCGGCCTCGGCGAAGCCCTTCTCGACGTCGCCATGGCCGAAGCTGGTGACCTTGGCGATGTTGGACGCCTTCTTCGGCTTGGGCTCGACGCCCTCGGTGAAGCAATCGGCGTGCAGGATGGGGGCGCCGGGCTTGACCGCCTCGTCCACATCGGTGACATGCGGCAGGATCTGATAATCGACCTTGATGAGCTTCAGCGCCTGCCTGGCGGTCGCCATGTCGATGGCGGCCACGGCGGCCACGGCATGGCCATCATAAAACACCTTGGTGCGGGCGAGGCAGTTGTCGAGGATGTCGAACATGCCCTTGTCGCCGCCGGTGAGGTCAGGCAGGTCGGCCGCCGTCAGCACCGCCTTCACCCCGGCCAGCTTCTCGGCCTTCGAGGTGTCGATCTTCTTGATCTTGGCGTGCGGGTGCGGCGAGCGCAGGACCAGGCCAACCAGCTGGCCCGCCACGTTGTGGTCGGCGCCGTATTTGGCGCGGCCGGTCACCTTGTCGATGCCGTCAGGGCGCAGCGGCCTGGTACCGACGGTCTTGAAGTCCTTGGCGTGATAGGATGCGTCGAGCGGCATGGATCAGGCTCCTCTCATAACTTTGGCGGCGTCCTGGACGGCGCGGACGATTTTGTCATAGCCGGTGCAGCGGCACAGATTGCCAGCGAGGCCGAAGCGGATTTCCTCTTCGCTGGGGTTCGGGTTCTTTTCCAGAAGCGCCTTGGCGGCCATCAGGAAGCCCGGGGTGCAGACGCCGCATTGCAGCGCCGCATGTTCGATGAATTTGGTCTGCAGCGGGTGCAGGTCAGGCCCGTTGGCCAGGCCCTCGACCGTGTCAACCTTGCGGCCCTGGGCCTCGATGCCCAGAACCAGGCAGGAGCACACCAGGCGGCCGTCGAGCTGGATGCTGCAGGAGCCGCAATCGCCGGTGCCGCAGCCCTCTTTGACGCCGGTGAGGCCGATCCGGTTGCGCAGCGCATCGAGAAGCGTCTCGTTGGGCTCGCAGGCGAATTCGACATGATCGCCGTTGACGGTGGTGGAAACCAGAACAGCCATTATTACTTTCCTCCTGCGCGCTTATAGGCGATCTTGGCGGCGCGCTTGGCGAGCACGGCGGCAACCTTGACGCGGAACTCGACCGTGCCGCGCTTGTCATCGATGGGGCGGCAGGCGGCGGAGGCCGCTTCGCCCAGCTTCTCCAGCGCGGCGTCATCGAGCTTGGTGCCGATGATCGCCTTGGCGGCAGCCGCCACCAGCAGCACGGTGGGCGCAACGGCGCCCAGCGCCACGCGGGCCTCGGTGATGACCCCCTTGGCGTCGATCGTGACGTTGACGCCCGCACTCACCACCGCGATGTCCATCTCGGTGCGCGGAATGAAGCGGAGATAGGCATCGCCCGAGCGCGGCTTGCGTGCCGGAAGCGCCAGCGCCTCGACGAGCTCACCCTTCTTGAGGGAGGTCTTGCCGGGGCCGATCGCCACCTGCTCCACCGGAACCAGGCGCTTGCCCTTGGGCCCCTGGATCACCGCCTTGGCGCCGGCCGCCACCAGGGCGGGAACGCTGTCGGCGGCGGGGGATGCGTTGCACATGTTGCCGGCCATGGTGCAGCGGCCCTGGATCTGCTTGGAGCCGATCAGATTGGCGGCCTCGACCACGCCGGGCCAGGCCTTGGCGAGGGCCTTGTTCTCGCCCAGCTCGGCGCAGGACACGGCGGCGCCGATGGTATAGCCGGAGGCCGTCTTCTTGACCTCGCGCATCGCCTTGATGCGCTTGATGTCGACCACGAGATCGGGCTCGACGAAGCCGCCCCGCATGCGCACCAGGAGGTCGGAGCCTCCCGCGAGCACATAGGCGCTGCCCTTGGCCTTGGCGAGCAGGCTCACTGCCGCCTTGGTGGTTTCTGGTGCTGCGTATTCCATGTCATGTCACCTGGTTGGAAATTCAAACGGCATTATTGGGCCGGCTGGGCGTCAAGGTCAACGGCTGCGACAGTATTTCCGCCTGACCGGGACAGTTGGCCGCCGGTTGACGCCGCCCCCGCCGCCGTGGGATGTCGCGCAACCGGGGATAAATGGCGGGAATGGGCGATGGCGGCGGACAACAAGGGCGGAGACGCGGTGGCGGCAGCCGAAGCCAGGGTCCGCGCGCTCCCTATCTGGCAGGGGGCGCCGCAGCTCGTGCCGCTCAGGGGCGGGGTGAGCAACATCAGTTTTAAGGTTACCGATTCGCAGGGCAGCTATGTGGCCCGGGTGGGCGGCGACTATCCCTGCCACCAGGTCTCGCGGGAGCGCGAGGCGATCGCGGCACGCGCCGCCTTCGCGGCCGGCCTGTCGCCGGAACTGGTGCATGCGGCGGACGGCATGATGGTGCTGCGCTATATCGAGGCCCGCACCTACACCGAGGCGGATGTCAGGGCCGATGCCGAACGCTGCGTCGGCATTCTGCGCCGCTGCCACCTTGAGCTCGGCCGCCATGTCCACGGCCAGGGCGCCATCTTCTGGGTTTTCCAGATCCTGCGCGACTATGGCCACACGCTGGTCCGCCACGGCCACCGCCATGCGCCCGATGTTCCGCGCTGGATGGAGATCGTCGACCGGCTGGAGGCGGCGCAGGTGCCGCTGCCGGTCGTGTTCGGCCATCATGACGTGCTGCCCACCAATTTCCTCGACGACGGCCGCCGCCTGTGGCTGATCGACTGGGAGTATGGCGCCTTCGGCACCGCGATGTTCGACCTGGCCTCGGTTGCCGCCAACAGCTCCTTCGATGCCGCCGGGGAACAGCTGATCCTCGAAACCTATTTCGGCAAGGCGCCGCCGGAATCCCTGTGGCGGGCCTTCCACGCCATGAAGGCGGCAAGCGCGCTGCGCGAAGCGGTGTGGGGCATGGTCTCGGAACTCTACCTCGCGGCCCCCGGCGTTGATTACGTGGCCTATGCCAGCGAATATCTCGGCCGCTTCGAGAAGGTTCACGCCGCCTATGTGGCGGATTACGGGGCCTAGGTAATGGATCGCAAGGACCTCGAGGCGCTGGACCAGGCCGATCCGCTGGCCAGCAAGCGTGCACAGTTCACGATCCCCGAAGGCCTGATCTATCTCGACGGCAATTCGCTGGGCATGCTGCCCGCTCACGTGCCGTCCCGGCTTGCCGAGGTGGCCACCCGCCAATGGGGTGAAACGCTGATCGGCTCCTGGAACTCCCATGGCTGGTTCGACCTGCCGCGCAAGGTGGGAAACCGCATCGCCCGGCTGACTGGCGCGGCCCCTGATAGCGTCATCGTGGGCGACACCATCTCGGTCAATCTGTTCAAGCTGCTGGCGGCGGCCGCGAAGCTCAGGCCGGAGCGGCGGGTGATCCTCTCCGACGACGGCAACTTCCCCTCCGATCTCTATGTGGCGCAGGGGTTCCGCGACCTCCTCGACGATGGCTACCGGCTGGAGATCGTGGCGCCCGGCGATGTGATGGCGGCGATCAGCAGCGAGGTGGCCGTGGTGATGCTCACCGAGGTCGACTACCGCACGGCGCGCCGCCACGGCATGGCGGCGGTGACCGCCACGGCGCATGCCCATGGCGCGCTCACCATCTGGGATCTCGCGCATTCGGCGGGCGCGCTCCCCGTCGATCTGGCGGGCGCCGGAGCGGATTTCGCGCTGGGCTGTACCTACAAGTATCTCAATGGCGGACCCGGCGCGCCGGCCTTCCTCTATGTGCGCCCCGGCCTGCAGGACAAGGTGCAGCCAGCGCTCGCCGGCTGGTGGGGGCATGCCGCGCCATTTTCCTTCGACCTCGATTACCGCCCTGCCCCCGGCATTCTGCGCAACCAGTGCGGCACGCAGCCCATTCTGTCGCTCGCCGCACTCGATGCCGCGCTCGATGTCTGGGATCATGTGGACATGGCCATGGTGCGGGTCAAGTCCGAAGCCCTGTGCCAGGCCTTCATCAGCCTCGCCGAGGAACGCTGCGCGGGCTTCGGCGTCAGCCTGGCGGGGCCGCGCGACATGGCGGAACGCGGCTCGCATGTGTCGCTCCGCCACCCCGAGGCCTATGCCGTGATGCAGGCGCTGATCGCCGCCGGGGTGGTGGGCGATTTCCGCGCGCCGGACCTGATGCGCTTCGGCTTCGCGCCGCTCTACAACCGCTTCGTGGACGCCTGGGACGCCGTGGACGGCATGGCGGATATCCTGGCGCGGCGGGCGTGGGACGATCCCCGCTTCCTGGCCCGCAAGGCGGTGACATGATCATCGACATTTCGCAGCCGCTGTCGCCCGGCATGGCGGGCTTTCCCGGCGATGCACCGTATACGGAGGATTGGACCTTCCGCATCGGGCCCGCTTGCCCGGTGAATGTATCGCGGGTCTCGTTCTCCGTGCATTGCGGCAGCCACGCCGACGCGCCGCTGCATTATGACGCCGGCGGCGCCGCGGCGGGCGCGATGCCGCTCGCGCCGTTTCTCGGGCCCTGCCGGGTTATCGACGCGCGGGGTGCTGGAGCGCTGTGCCTGCCCGGCGAAATCGAAGCGGCGCTTTCCGGCGCGCCGCCGCGCATCCTGCTTCGGCTTGGCGAGGCGCGCGATCCCCATTCATGGCCTTCTGGCTTCCGGGCGCTTGACCCCGCGGTGATTGCGCTGCTGGCCAGGAACGGCGTGATGCTGGTTGGCATCGACATGCCGTCCGTCGACCCCGAAACCTCGAAGGCGCTGCCCGCCCATCAGGCCTGCCGCGCCGCGAATATGCGGATTCTCGAGAACCTCATGCTGGCGCATGTGACGCCCGGCGACTACGAGCTGATCGCCCTGCCGCTGCGCTTCGAAAACCTCGATGCCTCACCGGTGCGGGCCGTATTGAGGCGGTAGAACCGGTCAGTCGTTGTCGATGATGGTCACCGTGGCGGCCGTCGGGCTTCCCAGCGTGAGGCCGCCCGACGGACTCGACAAGCTCACCGTAAAGGTCTCCGGACCTTCTGCCGCGCGGTCGTTCACGATGGTGATAGGCACCGACACTGAGGTCACGCCCGGCCGGAAGGTCATCTTGCGGGAAATGGCCCTGAAGTCGGACCTTGCAGCGGCGGTGCCTGGAACGGCGGCCACCATCACAGTGGCGGTGCCGGCCGTGAACGCGCGCGTCACCCTGACCGTAACCCGGCGGGCGGCCTCGTTGACCTCATAAGCGCTGACCTCGAACTGAAAGGCACGCGGCGCATCGACAATGCCGCGGATGAAGCCGTTGATGCTGGTCTCGGCGACATTGGTGTAAACGCCAGGATATCCTGGAAGAGCGCAATCCTCGCCGAAGCTGACGATACCGACCAGTTCCGTGAAGCCTGATCCGCGGTTGATGGTGAGCGGCCCGCCAGAGTCGCCTTTGCAGGAATCCTTTCCGGCCTCGCCGCCGGCACAGATCATCCGGGGCGTCACATCTTCCTGGGAACCGCAGGCGCCGGACACAGTCGGCACGAACGGCACATCGACTTGCTGCAGATTGGATGGAGAATCGCCGCTCAAGGACAACCACCCCCATCCGGTAACGCGCAAGAGAGTTCCAGGCGTGGTGGGCTCCATGGTTGCAAGTGTCGCGAAGGCGATGCCGGTGACCGGTGTTGCAAGTTCCAGCACAGCGGCGTCATACTCACTGGTTTCCGGGTTCCAGCCCGGATGGATCACGATCCGGGAAACATTGATACGGTTGCCCCCGCCACGCCGCGCCAGCGACTGGGTGCCGACGAGAACCTGAACTTGGCTGCGTGGAACTCCGATAAAGTCCACGCAATGGGCCGCCGTCACCACATGATACTCCGAAACCAGGGTGCCGCCGCAGAACTGGGACTGAAAGTTATCCGCAACCCTTTTGTTCATCAGACCGACCTGGAACGGATGAACGCCCGGGCTGGCATCGGTGCCGCCAACGATGCGCGGCGAGATGCGACGCGCTTCGGCCTTTGAAGAAGGGGCGGTGCCTGCCTTGGTCCTGACGGCGCTTCTGAGCCGGACGAAGTCCCGCCGCCAGTTGAATGCCTCCTCTGGCACAATCTTTACAAGCCCGGGCACGGTCTGCAGTTTCGCCAGCCCCGCTTGATCGACGGTCAACAAAACATAGGGCATATCCAACCGCGCCGTAAAGTTCTTGGCTTTCGGCATGGCCTTGCGCAGGGCGGCGGCGGCACTGGCGATCTCGCGGCGTTGCACCGTCCGCTCCCAGTCGCCGAGCAACGTCTCCGGCGCGAAGGCCACGGCCGTCTTGACCGCCACCCGGGCCTGGCCATCTTTGCTCACTTCGGCCTGCGCCGCGCTCAGCGCCGCCGCCAGCTCCGGATTGCTGCCTGACAATTGCTGCAGGCTGGCGCCCGGCGCCACGTCTTCCAGAAGCCGCAAGGGGATCCGCAGCTCGGTGGCCATCGCGGGGACGGCAAAGAACACGGCGAGCAGAAGCAGAGATAGTATCCGGCCGGCAAAGGTCATGTCCGTCTCCTCGGTGTCACAACGGAAGCTCATAACAGCCTCCGGTTAAGCCTAAACTTCCGGTCATGAAGTTTAAAGAATACAGTATTCGGTATTCGGTGACAATGGCGCCGAAACCGGCGGCCTAGCCGTCATAACCATAATCCCGCCGCGCCGCTTCCGGTGTCACCACGTCCGCCGCCAGATCGGCTTCGAGCAGCGCTCGGTCGCGCTTGTCAGGCAGCCCGAAGCCGCCGCCGCCGGGGAGTTCCAGCACCAGGCTGTCGCCCGGCGGGATGATATGAACGCCCTTGTCCGGCAGATCCGCGCCGGAGCCTTTTCGCGCCGCGCCGCGGCAGCCCGGAAGCCCGCCGTCACGGCCCTGGGCGGGATGGTGAATGCGGTCGAAGGTGGCCGCCGATATGGCGAAGGGGGCCGATTCCCGGTTGGCGATCTCGATCACCTGCGAGAGCCCGCCACGCCATTGCCCGGCCCCGCCTGAGTCTGCGAAGTAGTGTTTGCGTTTGAAGTAAAGCGGACACTGGGTTTCGGTGACCTCAACCGGAATGGTGCCCACGCCCGACGGGAAAGCGGTGGTGGAGAGCCCGTCCTTGCCGGGCCTGCCGCCGATGCCGCCCAGCCCCATGTTGATCACCGCGAAGCGCCTCGCCTTGGCGGTTTCTTCCGGCGGAACCCGTCCGTGGGCGGAGTAAAGCGAAAGGATCCAGATTGGCCCCGCGCTTTCCGCCTGCACCGTTCCGGGCATCGCCTGGGCGAGGCAGCCGAACACGCTGTCGGCCAGCATCTGGCCAATCACATGGCGCGCCGTCACCGGCGAGGGCCGGTTGGGATCAACGATGGTGCCGGGCTCGGTGACGAGATCGAAGCAGGAGAGCGAGCCGATGTTGTTGGGCACATGCGGCGCGATCACCGCCTTGAGGCCGAACACCGCATAGGCATGGGTATAGGTGCGCGGGCTGTTGATGCCGAACAGCGAGGCGGGCGAAGTGCCCGAGAAATCCACCGTCACCTTGCCGTCGCGGATCGCCAGCTTCGACTTCAGCACCAGTTCGCGCTCATAGCCATCGAGCGGCATTTCATAGGACCACTCGCCCTCGGGCAGCGCGCGGATGGCGGCGCGGGCGCCTTTCTCGGATTGCGTCAGGATATGCCGGGCCAGCTTATCCAGCGAGGCGAGCCTGAATTCCGTCATCATGCCGGCCAGGCGGCGGGCGCCGGTGTCATTGGCGCTGATCAGCGACAGGATATCGCCCTTCACCTCAACGGGGCTGCGGGAATTGGCGAGGATTACCGACAGGAGTTCGTCATTGAGCCTGCCCTGCTTGCGGATCATCAGGTGCGGGATGAGCGTTCCTTCCTCAAATGAGGAATTGGCCTTGGCCGACATGCCAACCCCGCCCACGTCGATGACATGGCAGGTGGAGGCGAAGAAGGCGACCAGCTTCCGGCCCAGAAACACCGGCGTCATGATCACATAGTCGAACAGATGCCCGGTGCCGAGCCACGGGTCATTGGTGATGTAAACATCGCCCGGCTTCATGGAGGCCTGCGGGAAATGCCTGAAGAAATGCGCCACGGCGGTGGCCATGGTGTTGACGTGGCCGGGCGTGCCGGTCATCGCCTGGGCGATCATGTTGCCTTTGGTGTCATAGACGCCGGCCGAAAGGTCCCCCGCCTCGCGGGTGATGGTGCCAAAGGCGGTGCGCAACAGCGATTGCGCCTGCTCCTCGACTACCGCGATCAGGCGGTTCCACATCACCTGGGTGCGGATGGCGGAAAGGGCCTTGCTGCTCATCGCGCGCGCTCCATGACGATGTAACCCAGCGAATTGACGGAGGCCCTGAAACCGGCCCCGACGATGGTGGAGGTTTCATCCTCGGCGATGATGGCGGGGCCTTTGATGGCCGAGCCCGGCTTCATGTCGAAGCGCCAGTAGACCGGCGCCTCCACCAGCCTTCCCAGGGAGGGCTCATAGACGCCGCGCCTGCCCACCGGCTTTCGCGCGGCTTGCTTCACGGCGCGAACCGCGGGCTTCGGCCGCCGCGCGGCGGCTGAGACGGTCACTGACCAGGTGATGGCCTCGGCATCCTGGCCCGGAATGCGCAGGCCATAGACCTGCTCATAGAGGCGCTCAAAGGCGGCCTTGAGCTTTGCACCGTCAGCGGCGGCCAGCTTGCGCACCGGCACGCTGACCCGGATTTCATGGCCCTGGCCGATGTAGCGGCAATCGGCGATGATGCGCACGATGGGTTTTTGCTTGCCGAGTGCGGGCGCCACCACGGCCCGCGCATCGGCGGTCATCGCCGCCAGCAGCGCGTTGACGCGGCCCGCATCGAAACCCTCCAGCGCGATGACGGCACTCCTGGTAATCTCATAGGCCACCGGCGCGCGCAGAAAACCGATGGCCGAACCAACGCCCGCGCCCTTCGGCACGATGATGGTGGAAACCCCCACCTTCTCGGCCAGCCGGCAGGCATGCAGCGGCGCGCCGCCGCCAAAGGCGATCATGGTGCAGGCGGAGATGTCATGGCCGCGCTCGATGGCATGGACGCGCGCCGCGTTCGCCATGTTCTCCTCGACGATCTCGGTGACGCCCGCGGCGGGCCAGAACTCCTTCAGCCGCAGCGGCTCGCCGATATTCTTCTTCAGCGCGGCGCGCGCCGCCCGCTCATCGAGCGCGATCTTGCCGCCGGCGAAATAGGCGGGGTCGATCTTGCCCAGCACCAGATTGGCGTCGGTCACCGCGGGCTCCGTGCCGCCGCGGCCATAGCAGGCGGGCCCCGGCGTGGAGCCCGCGCTGTCCGGCCCGACGGTGATGCGCTGGAGACGGTCGACCCGCGCGATGGAGCCGCCGCCCGCCCCGATCTCCACCATCTCGATCACCGGAATGCGCACCGGAATGCCGGAGCCCTTCATGTCGCGGTAGGCGCGCGCGATCTCGAATTTCCGCGCCCGTTCCGGTTCGCCGTCACTGAGCAGGCAGATCTTGGCGGTGGTGCCGCCCATGTCGAAGGAAAGCACATGCGGCAGCCGGCATTCGGCGGCGATCTGGCGCGCGAGGATGGCGCCGCCCGCCGGGCCTGACTCGACAAGCCTGATCGGAAACCGCGCGGCCGTTTCCAGCGTGGTGAGGCCGCCGCCCGACATCATCAGGAACAAGGGCGCGGTGAGTTTCATCTCGCGCAGCCGGTCACGCAGCCGGTAAAGATAACTCGCCATCAAGGGCCTCACATAGGCATTGGCGAGCGTGGTGGAGAAGCGTTCATATTCGCGGATCTCGGGCGCCACTTCGCTCGAGATGCACACCGTCACGTCCTTCGGCAAATGGCGCTGCAGCAGTTCGCGCACCCGCGTCTCGTGCCGGTCATGGGCATAGGCGTGCAGAAAGCCGATGGCCACCGCGCCAGCGCCAGTGGCGGCAATCCGCCGGGCAAGCGGCGCGATGGCGCTTTCATCCAGCGGGACCAGCACCTCGCCCTCGGCTGACAGGCGCTCGCGCACTTCGAAGCGCAGCGTGCGCGGCGCAAGGGGCGCTGGGCGGTCGATCATCAGGTCATAGTGATCGAAGCGCTTCTCGTAACCCTGCTCGACAATGTCCCTGAAGCCCTCCGTGGTGATGAAGGCGGTTTTGGCGCCCTTGCGTTCGATCAGCGCATTGGTGGCGAGCGTCGTGCCATGGATGAACACCGCGACATCTTCGGGCCGGTGGCCGGATTGCGCCAGCACGGCCACGATGCCCTCGATGACGCCAAGCTCCGGCGCGTGAGTCGTGGTCAGCACCTTGCCGCTCCAGCGCCTGGGGCCGTTTTCGAGAACGATATCGGTGAAGGTGCCGCCAATGTCGGCGGCCAGTCTTGCTGCTTTCGCCATGGGCTCTGGTTAGGCCCGGCCCTTGTGGCTGGCAAGAGACTTGGCGCGGCTTTTGTTTCAAGAACAGTTTTGCCCGGCGGGCGCAATGGGCTAAAGAATGGTCTGTTCGCCGAAACCGGCGATGGAGGAAGACCATGTCGCGACTCCACCTTCATCCTGAATCCCACCTCGTTTCGCGTATCGGCTGGCTCAGGGCAGCGGTTCTGGGCGCCAATGACGGCATCGTCTCCACCGCCAGCCTGATCGTCGGCGTGGCGGCGGCCTCGGCCGGCACCTCGGAGGTGCTGGTGGCGGGCGTTGCGGGGCTGGTCGCGGGGGCGATGTCGATGGCGGCGGGAGAATATGTTTCCGTAAGCTCACAGGCCGACACCGAACAGGCGGACCTGGCGCGCGAGCGCGCCGAACTCGCCTCGCAACCGGCCTTCGGGCGCGAGGAGCTGGCGCAAATCTATGTGAAGCGCGGCCTGACGCCTGAACTGGCCCGCCAGGTTGCCGAACAGCTGATGGCCAAGGACGCGCTCGCCGCGCATGCGGCCGATGAACTCGGCATCTCCGAGGTGACGGCGGCGCGCCCGATCCAGGCGGCGCTGGCCTCCGCCGCCACGTTCTCGGTGGGCGCGGCCTTGCCGCTGGCCCTCGTGCTGATCCTGCCGCCATCCTCGCTGGTTATGGGCGTGTCAATCGCATCGCTGTTGTTCCTCGCACTTCTGGGCGCCATCGCTGCCCGGGCGGGCGGCGCGAATATGCTCAAAGCGGCATCGCGCGTCACCTTCTGGGGCGCGCTTGCAATGGGGCTGACCGCCGCCATCGGCGCTCTGTTTGGAACCGTCGTGTGAGGCCGGGGTTCACGCCTGTCAGTCAGGTGACAACGCTGACCTCGATATCGGCGTCGATCGCCAGCGTTGCAGCCACCGTGCCGCCTGAGGTGAGGTTCCAGAGATCATAGGCGCCCCCGGCACTGCCATCGAGGCCCACATCGCTCGCCGCGAGCTGCCAGGTATGACTGTCCGGCAGCGGCGCCAATGTGCTCCAGATCGAAGCCCGCGACGTGCTGGCCGCCGAATATGACCGGCTGTTCCATTTCACGGCCACGACAGCGCCGACGCGCATCATTGTCGAAGGCGGCGCCGATGATGACGTGATCCTGTTCGATCTCGATCCGGATGGCGCTGGGCCGCTGCCGGACAGCCATACCTGGCAACTGGTGGCGAGCGATGTGGGCCTCGATGGCGGCGTCGGCGGCGCCTATGATCTCTGGAACCTCACTTCGGGCGGTTCAGTGGCGGCCACGCTGGCGATTGACGCCGACATCGAGGTCAGCGTCATCACCTGAGCAGCGGTCAGCCCGCCGCCCGCCAGACGCTGATGACGAGCGAAGCGAGCGCGACAGGACAAATGCCCCAGGATGCCTTGGAGGGTGATTCCCAACACCGGCAGGCCGCGGGGCTACGTTTCAAGCATGGCCTTGATCGCCCCTGACTCAGGCTTCAGCCAATCCGGGAACCGCTGGCCAGCCTGCCACAGTGGTGCCCGATGGGTTCTGATCGCGCTGGTGGGAATATGCCCGGCATGCAGCGCCGCCATCACGGCTGTAAAGTCAGCAAGCGTGGCATTGCGGCTCGACAGCAGGGTCATCTCCCGCCTGTGGAACTCGGGATCGCTGAAGCTGATCATGCCCTGCACGATGGAGACCAGCACATAGGTTCCGCCATGCGCCACGAAGGAAAAGCCGCGCTCCATTGCCGTCAGGCTGCCGGTGCAATCAAAGACAGCGGAGAAATAGTCGCCGCCGGAGATCTCCTGAAGCCGCGCCATATCGCCATCGCCCGGCGGCAGGGCGTGGGTGGCGCCGAGAACCCGGGAGGCGAAAGAGAGGCGGTCCGGGCGGCTCTCGATTACCGTTACCTCGGCGCCGCGCAGCCGCGCGAAAAGCACGACGCCGACGCCGATCGGCCCCGCCCCCATGACCAGCACCCGCTGCCCGGGAATGAGTGCGGCGCGCGCCACCGCATGCGCGCCAATGGCCAGAAACTCCACCATCGCAGCCTCGTCCAGCGAAATGCCCTCGGCCTTGAAGAGCACGGACTCAGGCAGCGCCAGATACTCGCACATGCCGCCGTCAATATGAACGCCGAGTACCTTGAGGCTGGTGCAGCAATTTGTCTTTCCGGCGCGGCAGGCAATGCAGTGGCCGCAATGAAGATAGGGCACGATGTAGACGCAATCGCCGGATTTCAGCCTTGACGACGGATCGGACTCGACGATCTCACCGGACAGTTCATGGCCCATGATCCGCGGATAGACGAAATAGGGCTGATCGCCCTGAAATATGTGAAGGTCAGTGCCGCACACACCGATGCGCCGGATGCGGACCAGGGCTTCGCCAGGCTTGCGCACCGGCACGGGCCGTTCAACGATCTCGAGTTCTCCAGGGTTGCGGCAGACCACCGCCCGCATCGTCTCAGTCATCGGTGAAGTAGTCCTCATGCAGCGGCTTCAGCCGCGAAATGGTGGAATGCAGCGAATCCAGATGCGTCCGCAGGGCGTCCACAGCCTCGTCAGCGCGGCCGGCGTCAAGCGCTGCGACAATCGCCTCATGTTCAGCGATTACCCGTTCCATGTGGCCTTTCACAGGATTTGCCAGATGGCGCACACGGTCAAGATGCGTCTTGACGCCTTGCACCGTGTCCCAGACGCCATCGAGGCCGGCGATGCCGGCAAAGCCGCTGTGGAACTGTTCATCAGCCACGTGAAAGCTCCAGGCGTCGCCAAGCCGCGCATGTTTCTTTTGTTGCTTCAGCGCCTCGCGCAAGGATTCGCCGCTGCGGGAGGACCATCGCGCCGCCGCCTCACGCAGCAAGGCAAGCTCAAGCGCCACCCGGGCGAAATGCCCTTCCTTCACCTGCCGCAGCTTGATCGGCGCGACGAAACTGCCGCGCTGCGGAAAGACATCGACCAGTCCGTCCTCGGCAAGCCTCGTCAAGGCGATGCGCACTGGCGACCGTGAAACGCCGAACATCAGGCAGATGCGGCTTTCGCTCAAAGCCTCGCGCGGACGGAAGCCGCCGGAGATGATGGCATCCCGGAGTGCGCGGTAGATCTGATCAGCGGCCGGCAGCTTGCGGTCGATCAGGCGGATGGCGGCTTCGCCCGCCGGGCTCGGTTGCTGTCGCTCACCAACTATCGACATCAGCAGATTCCGTCTTGTCGCATGAACACTTGTATACTAGGATGCACCCTAGCGGCCCAAAGATCAACCCCATTCTGCCGCCGCAAAAGGGAGAAACACTATGAAATCATTCGCCAAGCTGATCGCCGCCGCCGGCGTCTGCATTGCTGCTCTCAGTCCCGCCATGGCCGACCCCGGCACCAAGGTGGCGCTGGTTCCGGGCGGTCCGCATCCCTATTTCGCCGCCTGGGAGCAGGCCGGACAGGATGCGATGAAGGACTTCAACCTCGGTGCCGGCGACTACCGCGTGCCGCAGAAGTGGGAGCTCGCGCAGCAAAGCCAGCTGCTCGAAAGCCTGCTGACGCAGGGATACAATTCCTTCCTCATTTTCCCCGGTGACGCCGTGGGCACCAACGCCGTCGTCCAGGAGATCACCGAGAACGGTGGCCAGGCCATTGCCACCGCGGGTTGCCTCAAGGACCCGACCCAGGCCTTGTTCTGCATGGGCACGGACACCGGCAACTCCGCCTATCTCGGCACCAAGGAGCTCATCAAGGCCATGGGCGGCAAGGGCAGGATCGCCCATTTCACGGGCTTCCTCGTTGACCCCAACACCCAGCTCCGCATCGATGCCGTCAATAAGGCTGCGGCCGAGACCAACGGCGCGGTGGAAGTGGTCCAGGTGATCGCCGACATCGACGCGCCGCAGCCCGCCGAGGAGAAGATCAACGCCTATCTGGCGGCCAATGCGGCCAATGTCGACGGCATCGTGACCACGGCCTGGGTTCCAGCGGTGACGGCGGCCAATTCGCTGCGCAAGATCGGCGACAAGCGCATCAAGATGGTCGGTATCGACCATGACGAGGTCGTGCTTCAGGCCATCAAGGACGGTTTCGTCAACGGCACCATGCTGCAGAACCCCTATGGCCAGGGCTATATCGGCTCCTATGTGCTGAATAAGCTGCGCACCGGCTGCAAGCTGAAGGACGACGCACCCTGGAAGTCCAACGCGCTCACCACCAAGTTCGTTGACTCGGGCACGGTGTTCGTCGATGCCACACAGGTTGACACCTATGTTGACGCCATGCGCGGCATCACCAAGGACATTCTCGCAAACTTCGAGAAAGACTACCTGGTCTGCTCATAACGGCGGCATCCCATGGCCCCTTCCCTCCGAGCGGGGGAAGGGGCTAGCTTCTGCCTCACCGATGACCCAGGCCGTCACCCATGACAGCGACAACAGAGAGGACGCCGCGCCGGCCACACGGCAAGGTGGAAACCTCACGCGCCTGTTGCTCAGCAATGAGTTCGGGCTCGCGGTTCTGATTGTAATCGCCTTTACCGGCTTCGCAGCCGCCCTCCCCGGTTTCACCTCCCCCTTCAGCCTGTTCACCATCGGCCGCCAGATCGGCATCGATACGATGATCGGGCTTGCCATGATGGCGGTGATCGTCACCGGCGGTCTCGATCTCTCGGTGGGCGCGATCGGCGTCTGCGCCGCCATGGTATTTGGCTGGCTGGCCCAGTCAATGGGCGTGCCGCTGGCGCTCGCGGTGCCGGGGGGAATTCTGTTCGGCGCGCTTCTGGGCTTCATCAACGGCTATGCGGTGGTGCGCTCTGGCGTCCACAGCTTCATCATTACGCTCGCCAGCATGAGCATCTTCTTCGGCGTCATGGTGTTCCTGAGCAAGGCGCAGGCCTTCAACGAACTGCCGGCCGCGGTGATGGCGTTCGGCAAGCTGCGTTTCTTCGGCTCGGTTTCGGTTCTGCTGATCCTTGCGCTCGTGACCTGCGTGTGCCTCAGCCTGTTCTACCGCTTCACCACGCTGGGCCGGCAGATGCTGGCGGCCGGCGCCAATCCGCGCGCCGCTGAACTCTCCGGCATCCGCACCGGCCGCGTCATCACGGCCTGCCATGTGCTGACCGGCGCGCTTGCCGCCATCGCCGGCCTGATGCTGACCGCCCGCACCGGTGCTGCGGTGCCGTCGATGGCCGGTCAACTCGGCCAGGACTGGCTTCTGCCTGCCTTCCTTGCGCCGGTGCTCGGAGGAACACTGCTCTCCGGCGGCCGCGTGTCGGTCATCGGCACGCTGCTGGGCGCGACCTTCGTGACCGTGATGACCAGCGGCCTCTTGCTGATGCGGGTGGGCGAATTCTGGATCCTCGCCTGTCTCGGCACGCTGTTGCTGCTCGCCGTGCTCGCCGACCGTCTGCGCCAGGGCATGCTGCGCGCCAGGGGGTTGATCTGATGCACAGCCGCTTTGGACGCATATTCGACAATGACTGGGTTGGGCCCGCCATCGTCTGCCTCGTCGCGGTGGCGGCGATTTCCATCGCCCAGCCCAGTTTTCTTTCGCCGTTCAACATTCTGGTTCTGCTCTCAGCCATCTCCGTCAACATGGTGGTGGCGCTGGGCCAGCTGGTGATCATCGCCATCGGCCAGATGAACCTGGCGCTTGGCGCGTTCGGCGGGCTGGTGGCCATCTGTTTCGTGGCGGTGATGGAACTCTACGGCGTGCCGCCGATTGCGGCCATGCTGATGGGTCTTTCCATCGGCATGTTGGCGGGCGTCGCCACCGGCTTCATCATCGCCCGCACCGGTATCTCGGCCTTCATCATCACCCTGGCCGGGCTGCAGATATTCAAGGGCATCAATCTCGGCATCACCGAAGCGCAGCCGTTCTATGGCGTGCCACAGGCCGTGAAGGACTTCGGAAACCTCGGTATTTTCGGAAGTCCCATCCCATGGCTGGTGCTGCCGATGATCGCGGCGGGGCTCGGCATGTGGTATCTGTTCAACCGCCTGCGGATCGGCCGCTACATCCTGGCGGTCGGCGGCAATCGCACCGCCGCCGAGCTCTCGGGCATCAATGTGACCGCCACCATCATCTGGGCCTATGCCATCTCCGGCGCGCTGGCCGCCATTGCCGGCATGATGCTGGTGGCGCGGCTGCAGATCGGGCAGCCGACCATCGGCGATGACTGGCTGATCTCCTCCTTCGCAGCGCCGGTGATCGGCGGCGCGGTTCTGACCGGCGGCCATGTGAGCGTGTCGGGAACCTTCTTCGGGGTGGTGATCATCGCCATCATCACCCAGGCGCTGGTGCTGTTCGCCATCGATCCCTTCGTGGTGCAGATCGTGCTCGGAGCGCTGATCCTGTGGGCGGTGGGCATCAACCGCTTCCGCGAGATCCGCATCGCCAAGCTGAACGAGGCCCGCTGACATGGCAGCGCTCACGGTCTCCGGAGTCAGCAAGTCGTTTCCCGGCGTCAAGGCGCTGGACAATGTATCGATGACGCTCCGCAGTGGCTCGATCCACGCCCTGCTGGGCGAGAATGGCGCGGGCAAGTCCACGCTGATCAAGATCATGACCGGGCTGCATGCCGCGGATAGCGGCGCCATCGCCATGGAGGGCCGCCCCGTGCGCTTCGCCAATCCACGCCAGGCGGCAGCCAATGGCCTCGCAGTCGTGCATCAGGAGCGCAACCTTGTCACACGTTTCTCGGTGGCTGAAAACCTGATGCTCGACCGCCTTGGCGGGCACGCGCTCTCGCCCGTCGATTACCGGCGGCTCGCCGCCGAGGCAAAGCGCTGGCTCGAACAGCTGGACCTCGACATCGACCCCATGACCCCCGTCTCGCGCCTCAGCGTGGCCCAGATGCAACTCGTGGAGATCGGCAAGGCGCTGTCTCTCAAATCGCGCGTATTGCTGCTCGACGAGCCCACGGCATCGCTTACCCCGGCCGAGACGCAGGTGCTCTTCCGTATCCTTCGCAAGCTGCGCGACGAGGGCGCGGCCATCGTCTTCGTCAGCCACAAGCTGGAGGAAGTCTTCGACATCTGCGATACGGTGACGGTGCTGCGCGATGGCCGCAACGCCTGTGACAGCGCCAATCTCAAATCCCTGTCCCGCGACGATGTTGTGAAGATGATGATCGGCCGCGCCGAGCGGATCGCCCGCCGCGCGCCCCGCCCCATGCCCAGCGCGCCGCCCTATCTGGAGCTTCGAAACTATTGCTCCGCCGCCGGGCATGAGAATGTTTCGCTCAGCGTCCGCCCCGGCGAGATTCTCGGTCTCTATGGCCTGGTGGGTGCTGGCCGCAGCGAGCTTGCCAAGGCGGTGCTGGGACTGTCGCGGCAGACCGGCGGCGAGATTCTGGTTTCTGGCCATCCCGTGAATATTGGCTCCGTCGCCCAGGCGCTGGAGCGCGGCATCGGCTATGTGAGCGAGGATCGTAAGGGCGAAGGCTTGATCCTGCTGCATTCGGTGCTCGCCAATGCGGGCATCACGGTGTGGCGCAGCCTCGCTGGCATGCTGGGCCTGCTCGGCGACCAGACCGTGGCCCGCAAGGTAGGGCCCATTCTGCGGCGGCTGGAGGTGAAGACGCCCTCGCTCGATCAGATCATCGGTAATCTCTCGGGCGGCAACCAGCAGAAGGTGTCGGTGGCGAAATGGATCGCCGCCGGCGTGAGGCTGTTGATCATCGATGAGCCGTCGGTCGGCATCGATATCAAGACCAAGGCCTATCTCCATGATCTGATCCATGAGCTCGCCGAGAGTGGAACGGCGGTGCTGCTCATCACCTCCGACCTGCCGGAAATGGTGGATGTGGCCGATCGCGTGGCGGTGATGGAAGATTACCGCATCCAGGGCATGGTCGAGAATGACCGGAACTATGAACGCGTCAGTACCGCCATCATGAGCCTCATCCACGACCGAAAGGCCGCTTGATGAAGAGGCTCTCCCTCGCCACCTGCGGCCCGCTTGGCTATGACCCGACGCGGCTCGAGATCGGCATCGTGCATCTGGGTGCCGGCGCTTTCCACCGCGCCCATCAGGCGGACTACACCGACGATGCGATCCGCCGGGGCGGCCATCAATGGGGCATCCTGGGCGTCAGCCTCCGGTCGCCCGAGACACGCGACGCGCTGGCCCCGCAGGACTACCTTTACACGCTCGCGGAAACCGACGAGTCCGGCGAGCGCTGCCGCGTCATTGGCGCGCTGCGTGGCATTCTGGTTGCTCCGGAAGACCCGCTCGCGCTGATCGAGGCGATGTGCCGGCCAGCCGTGAAGATCGTTTCGCTCACCGTCACCGAGAAAGGCTATTGCCACGATCCGGCCACTGGCGAGATCAACGAAAACCACCCGGACATTGTTCATGATCTCGCCCATCCGCTCCGGCCCCGGTCGGCGCCGGGCTTTCTCGTGGAGGCGATCCGGCAACGCAAACAGCGCGGGCTTCCGGCCTTCACCGTGCTCTGCTGCGACAATCTTCCCGATAACGGGCGCACTGTAGCCAGAGTCGTCACACGGCTTGCTCATTTGCGTGACCCGGCGCTCGCCGCGCATGTGATGGAAAACGTCGCCTTTCCGGCCACGATGCTGGACCGCATCGTGCCCGCCACCACCGATGCCGACCGCGCGCGCATCGCCGCCGCGACCGGACTTGAGGACCGTTGGCCGGTGGTGACCGAAGTCTATAACAACTGGGTAGTCGAGGATAACTTTCCGCAAGGCCGTCCCGACTGGCGCGCCACCTTCGTCACCGCCGTGGCGCCTTTCGAGCTGATGAAGCTCCGGCTGCTCAATGGCGCCCATTCGACAATGAGCTACCTCGGCTATCTGGCTGGTCATGAGACGGTGTCAGACTGCATGCAGGACGACGATCTCCGTCACCTCATCGCTTATCTGATGGATGTGGAGGTCACGCCAACGCTGGCGCCGCCACCCGGCGCCGACATCACCGCCTACAAGCAGGCGCTGCTCAAGCGGTTTCGCAATCCTGGACTCCGTCACCGCACCTGGCAGATCGCCATGGACGGATCGCAGAAACTGCCGCAGCGGCTGCTCGGCACCATTCGTGACCGGCTCAAGACGGGTGGCGCCATCGACGCGCTGGCGCTGGGGGTGGCGGCCTGGATGCGTTATGTCACCGGGGTCGACGAACAAGGTGAGGCCATCGACGTGCGCGATCCCTTGCGCGCCGATTTGCAGGAGCGCGCCGCAAGCGCGGGGCTTGCGGCCGAGCGCCTCGCCCCGGCCCTGCTGGCGGTTGAAGACGTGTTCGGGCGTGACCTTCCCGCCAATCCCGTTTTCACCGCCGCCGTCACCAGTGCGCTCGACCGCCTGATCCGTCACGGCAGCCGCGAAACCTATCGCAAGTTCCGGAGCGAACATCCATGAAACAGACCTGGCGCTGGTTCGGCCCAGATGACCCCGTGACGCTCGCCCATGTGCGCCAGGCGGGCGCCACGGGCGTGGTCTCGGCACTCCATCACATGAACCGCGGCCAGGCCTGGACCGATGAGGAAATGGCGAGGCGCAAGGCCATGATCGAAGCGGCCGGCCTCACCTGGGATGTGGTGGAAAGCATCGCCGTTCCCGAAGCCATCAAGACGCGAACCGGCGATTATCGTCAGAAGATCGACAACCACAAGGCCTCGCTCCGCGCCGTCGGCCGCGCCGGCATCAAGGTATGCTGCTATAACTTCATGGCGATCACCGACTGGACGCGCACCGATCTCGACTGGCCGCTCGCCAATGGCGGCACGGCGCTGCGCTTCGATATTGTGGATTTCTGCGCCTATGACGTGCTGATCCTGAAGCGGCGCGGCGCCGAGGCGGATCACCCCAAAAGCCGCATCGAAGCCGCGCGGCAGCGGCTTTCCTCATGGCCGGAGAGCAAGATTTCCCAGCTGGAGCGCAACCTCATCGATTGGGTGCCGGCCCGCGAGACCGTCTATGACCGGCAAAGCTTTCTCCGCCAGCTCGACGAATACCGCGACATTACGGTGGATGGTCTTCGGGAGCACCTGTTTTTGTTCGTGCGGGAGATCGCCGCGACCGCCGAGGAGGCTGGCGTCAGGCTCGCCATTCACCCCGACGATCCGCCGTTTCCGCTGTTCGGCCTGCCGCGCGTCAATTCAACCGCGGCGGATACCGCGCGGCTCCTCGAGGCCGTGCCGAGCCCCGCCAATGGCGTCACGCTGTGCACCGGCTCCTATGGCGCCAATCCCGCGAACGACCTCACGGCCATGGCGCGGCAATTCGGCTCGCGCATCCATTTCGCGCATCTGCGCAATACCAGGCGCGAGGCGGATGGGTCCTTCTACGAATCCGAGCATCTCGACGGCGATACTGACATGATCGGCGTGGTGGCGGCGCTGCGCGACATCGAAACCGCCGGGGCCCGCGAGATTCCAATGCGGCCGGACCACGGCCATCTGATCGTCGACGACATCGGCAAGAAGGTGAACCCAGGCTATTCCTGCATCGGCCGCCTCAAGGGCCTTGCGGAACTGCGCGGCGTAATGCGCACCGTCGATGCTTTCCGCGCCGGCAAGGTGCATTAGGGAGGAAGCCATGGCCAGGATTGTCCGTGTCGAAGCCATGATGGTGGACCTCAAGCCCAAGGTGAAGCGCACCGACGCCATTCAGTCTTTCGTCAGCCAGGAAACCCCGATCCTCCGGATTTATGACGCGGATGGCGCGGTGGGCACCGGCTACAGCTACACGATCGGCACCGGCGGCCCTTCCATCATGGAACTGATCCGCTGCACCCTCGGGCCAGCGCTGATCGGGCGCGAGGCGCTGGAGATTGAGCGCATCTGGCGGGATCTCTATTTCCTCACCCATGCCACCACCGTAGGGGCCATCACTTCGCTGGCGCTCGCGGCCATCGATACCGCGCTGTGGGATCTGAAATGCCGCCGCCACGGCGAGCCCTTGCACCGCATGGCCGGTGGCGCGCAATCGCGCATCCCGCTCTACACCACCGAGGGCGGCTGGCTGCACATCGACACATCTGCCCTTGTCGAGGACGCATTGCAGGCCAGGGAAAAGGGCTTCGGCGGCTCCAAGATCAAGATCGGCCGGCCGCATGTCTCGGAGGACGTGAAGCGGCTGGAGGCGGTGCGCGCGGCGGTAGGGCCCGGCTTCGAGATCATGACCGACGCCAACCAGCGCTTCACGGTGGACGAGGCGATCCGCCGCGCCCGCTGCCTCACCCCGGTCGACATCGCCTGGCTTGAGGAGCCGTTGACGGCGGATGACATCAGCGGCCATGTGCGGCTGTCGCAGAGCACCACGCTCCCCGTGGCGGTGGGCGAAAGCCTCTACAGCCACCTGCATTTCCGCGAATATCTGGAGCGCGGCGCCTGCTCGATCGTGCAGGTGGATGTGGCGCGGGTGGGCGGCATCACGCCATGGCTCAAGGTGGCGCATCTCGCCGAGTGCTTCAACGTGCCCGTCTGTCCACATTTCCTGATGGAGCTGCATGTGTCGCTGTGCGCCGCCGTACCCAATGCGCGCTGGGTGGAATACATCCCGCAGCTGGACAGCCTGACCACGGAGCCAATGCGGATCGAGGCCGGCCATGCCATCCCCTCTTCCGAGCCCGGCCTCGGCATCGCCTGGGATTTCGACGCCGTTGCCCGGTCGGCGGAACCGGGGTCATCCTTCAGCCTGTCCTGAACAAGGGGCCTGAAATGGGGGTTGGCAGCCACCCCGCCATCAGCTATCTAACCGCCGCAGTCCACGGGACGGCCGGCCTTCAATGCGGAGAGGTGGCAGAGTGGTCGATCGCGCCGCACTCGAAATGCGGAGTACGGGTGACCGTACCGGGGGTTCGAATCCCTCCCTCTCCGCCACTTTACCAGTGCAAACTCCCACACAGCCCCGATGAGCGTCGAAATTCCTTTTGGTTTCAAAAGGGTTTGGTAGAGGCGACCGTACCTCTGAGACTGCGCCTCGGCCGAAAATCGGTCTCAGAGGCCCTTCCGTCTCAGTCCGACCGGACTTCACCGAAATCAGTACGGTCGGAAAATATCGCGTACTATCAATGATTTAAAACTCCTTCGTAACCGTGCTTTTGGAAATGATTCTCTCGCCCTCGGTATTGCTAAAACCTGCTGTACGGATAGTGATACTCGGTCGGTAATGGCGCCGAATTAACCCTTATGCGTTGACCACCTGCTCTCGGCCCACAGTCCACTAGCAACGCTGGGACGGTGAATCCCCGCGTCAGCAAGGCAATTTACACGTGGACCAATTGCTGTCTCAATGCCTATGCTATAAGCGCGTTCGCGCGAGAGGAGCGGGAATGGATGAACAGCTACAAGGTCTTAGGTTGCGCTTCTCCGGACGACGGTTCCAGGGGAAGCGACTACCGGTAGGCGTTTTGCCTGACATCGAAGCATTCCGCGACCTGATTGTCGCATTTGCAAAAGCTGAGTGGCTGTCCTCTCATGAAGGCAGGCGGCGGGTACCGCGCGGTTTCGACGGGCAACTCAATCTGGATTTGATAGCGATCGAGGATGGGAGCTCCGTGCCGGTCTTGGCACCCTCGCCGGCCGAAGCTCAGGGCTTTTTGCCTGGCATGGCAACTGGTGCTCTTGATCTGTTCAGGCTCTCCTTTGATCGAATCTGCGAGCTCATTGACAAGGCGGCGAATGAACCCCGCTACAAACCAGTACTAAAGCGTGATCAGATCAGCGCACTTAATAGGTTTGGCGCAGGGCTACGGTCGGACGAAAAAATCGATTTTGTTGGCTCAAAGGGAGCAGGCGGGGCTGTTGTTTCGATAGATGCGGAGTCACGCAAAAATCTCATCACACGTATCAGGGACACCTATGAGAAGCGCTACGAAGGCATTGGCCGTTTGCAGGTGGTCTCCGCCGAGGGTTGGATTGAGGTTGAAACGGAGATCTACGGAGTTGTGAAGTTTGAAGTCGGAGAGAGGGCGACGGCGGAATTCGATGGCTCCTTGATGAATGAAGTTAGCTTCGACATCCTGCTTGAACTCGATGCCGAAGATAAAGTGCGGCGAGTCAAGGAGATTTATGCAGTCGATCTACACGATGCTCCGAATGAAACCTATAATTCTTCACTTGAACGTGCAGTTGGTCGACTGAGAGAGATTGCCTTGCTTGCTGATGGTTGGTTGGATGGGGGAGGCTCTCGAGTACAGCAATCCATCATTGATATCGCGGAGAACCTCATTCGTGTGGACCCAGTATGGTTCGCACCTGCGGGGATCTTTCCAACTCCGGAAGGGGGCATTCAGATTGAGCTTAATCGAGAAGGAAAAGATTTATCGATCAATATCGATGCAGTTGGCCAACTGACCGGTGACCTTATGGATAGTGACGGCAGTGTGGAAGAGTTATTGGATCGCGGCGCTGTTATCCGAACGATTGGATTGTTGGGGGGATCGGTTGAAGATGGAAAGTCCATTGGCTAGCTACACCACACAAGAAGGTGACAGCCCTGTGCCTTCAGGTTCGGAGCAGCTCAGCGATCCACGCGAGAGGTTACTCCGACATATTCGTCGCGCGTGGTACGACAATGGTGTGGCTTCAAGTCAGAACTTCGAGCCAATGCCTAAAGACAGATCGCACTTGTCAGTCGAGCGTGGATCAATGATTGGGGCAGAAGCTGCGCACAGAAGATGGATTGGCTGGGGACGCGACTCCGTTGCAGTGTTCGGAGTTATTGTTGGTTCGTATAGTGAGCATGGGGCTCCAAGCTTTCACGTACCGATAGACCATAAGGAAGAAAAGAACCCCGAGCATGCGCTTGTCCGCTATCCCGAAAAGCGTTCCCAAGCTGCAAGATTGGCTAAGGTGATTAAAGGAAAAGCGGAAAAAATATTTGAGCCTCAGAGCTAGAAAACGACTACCTTTCTAGGGCCAGGACTCATTGATCAGAGCCAGAAGATGACGGTTGCTGCGAGACAGATGGCCGAGAAGAATGTGTGAGCGCATCGGTCATAGCGCATTGCGATACGCCGCCAGTCCTTGAGTCGGCCGAACATGATCTCGATCTTGGATCGCTGCCTGTATAGGCTGACGTCATAGGGAATTGAGACTGTTCGATTTGACTTCGACGGGATGCAGGGTTCGATGCCCTTCGCGTGGAGAGCATCGCGGAACTCGTCGCTGTCGTAGCCTTTGTCGGCGATCAGCGCCTCGGCGTCTGGCAGCGTCGGATAAAGGATTTTGGCTCCCGTATGGTCGCTCATCTGGCCTTCGGTGAGAAGCAGGGCGACGGGCCTGCCATCTTGATCGGTGACGGCGTGGAGCTTGGAGTTCAGCCCGCCTTTGGTCCGCCCGATGCGGCGCGGAGAGCCCCCTTTTTGAGCAGGCTTGCGGCTGTCCGGTGAGCCTTGAGATGGGTGCTATCGATCATGATCCTGTCCGGCTTTGGACCTTGTGAGGCGAGGTTCTGAAAGATCCGGTCGAACACGCCCAGGGCGGACCAGCGGACGAAGCGGTTGTAGAGGGTCTTGTGCGGCCCGTAAGCCTTGGGGGCATCCTTCCACTGGAGTCCGTTCCTGATCACGTAGATGATGCCGCTCACTACCCGCCTGTCATCAACACGAGGCACACCGTGAGAAAGCGGAAAACACGGCGAAATGCGAGCCATCTGGGCTTTGCTCAGCAAGAACAGTTCGCTCATGGGCGCCTCCTATTTTGGAGGCAGTGAATCAACCAGCAGGCTGATCCGCAACTGAATTAATGGGTCCTGACCCTAGAACATGATCAGGTTTTCGCGAGTATACCTACAGTCGTGCCGACCTCCGTCACCATCTGCGCCAGCCGCTTGTCCTTGAAACGCAACTTCAGAACATCTGTGCCGATGTCCACATGCTCCATCAGAAGCTGGATGAGGCGCGCCTGCTCAGTGGGAAAGAGCTCTTCCCAGAGTGAATCAAAGGCCGCCAGCACTGGCGGCGAGACCGCCCGTGCACCAGCATTCAACACGGACAACTCGGTGAGTACTGATCAACCGTCAGGTAGGAGTTTGTGCCGATCTATAGATAGGATCAATGCAGAGCAGCAGCCGCGTCTCGCCGCCCGCGACCGCGGGCGACCGATGCCATAACGGGCAAAGTCCCGCGGAGGCATTCGCACCGCCATAGATCACGATGGCTTCAGGCGGCACCTGATGGATCAGCATCTCGTCGAAAACGTCACCGAAGTTGACGGAGTAGGCGGTGTTGGGGTCAGTCCACTCGGTTCCCGGCCCGCAATAGGTGCAGAGCAACCGCATGGCGACCGAGTCAACGTGGAACCTGGGGCAGGTCTGATCGACGGTCTTTTCCAATCGAACCGACAGGTCTCTGGTTCCCGCCATGTCGCCGAGCCGGCTTGCGCAACGCGTGATGTCGGCGATCAGCCAGTCCAGCAGGGCAGGATCCAGGGATTTCGGCAGCGCATCCTCGAGGTGGCCGGCGAGACTGTCAACGGGCGCTTCAATCCTGACTTGCTCCGGCAGAAGGGGAAGGCTCTCGCGCAACAGGTAGCGGATGAGTGCGGGAAACGCGCGCCTTTTCAGGAGAAACGGCACAAGTCCGAGTGGAACGGATTTGAGTTCGAACTTAGAAACCATCAGGCGGCCTCCTTCTTCCGCCACACCGGAAACGGGTCCGGCAGTTGCGACCATGCAGCGAAATCCGGTTTGGAGGCCGGTATCAGGCAGGTATCGAGCGCAGCCCGGATGGCGGATTCGTCCATGCCGGTGCCGATGAACACGACCTCCTGGCGCCTGTCACCCCAGACCGGGTCCCAGCGTCTTGCAATCCACGTCTCCCAGTCGGGCTCGTGGGGCCAGGACTCCTTCTTGATCGCGGCCCACCAGAACCCGGCCGCCTCCGTCCTCACAAGGGCGCCAGCCTGGCTGATTTCTCCGACCCATTGGGGGCGTGTCGCGAGCCAGAAAAACCCCTTGGCGCGAATGACACCGGGCCATGGCATGTCAAGAAACTCCTTGAATGCCGTCGGCTCAAAGGGCCGATTGTCACGGTAGACGAAGCTCTTGATGCCATATTCGAGGGTCTCCGGAACATGGTCCTGAAAGCCATTGAGTTCCTTGAACCATATCGGATTCTGATGTGCCTTCTCTAAGTCGAAGCGATTGGTGCCGAGGATCTCCGGCAATGGGACGCGCGAAAAATCCGTTTCGATCAGCCTCGCGTCCGGATTGAGCGCCTTCACAATGCTGCGGGCAGCCTTGCGCTCGGAATCGCTCGCTGATGTTACCTTGTTGATGATGATCGTATCGGCGAACTCGATCTGATCGACCAGCAGGTTGACCAGGGTACGCTCATCCGTCTCGCCCAGTGCAAGGCCTCTTGTGGCGAGAAAGTCTGCCGATCCATAATCCTTGAGCAGATTGACGGCATCGACCACGGTCACCATGCTGTCGAGACGCGCCACGTCCGACAGGCTGCGGCCATCCTCGCCGCGAAACTCGAAGGTGGCGGCGACCGGAAGCGGTTCCGAGATGCCTGTGCTTTCGATCAGAAGGCAGTCGAACCGTCCCTCATCAGCAAGCCGCGCCACTTCCCGCAGGAGATCGTCTCGCAGCGTGCAGCAGATACAGCCGTTGGACATCTCGACCAACTGCTCGTCGGTGCGGGAGAGGTTTGATCCGCCGTCCCGCACGAGGCTCGAATCGATGTTGACCTCGCTCATGTCGTTCACGATGACGGCGACCTTGAGGCCTTCACGGTTGTTCAGAACGTGGTTGAGAAGTGTGGTCTTTCCAGCACCGAGAAATCCGGACAATACGGTGACGGGAAGGCGATCCTTGGAAGAATGTCGAGGCATGATAAGTCAGTCCCGGTCAAGTTGGCATTCATGATCTGGAGTCGGGCTCGTGAAGGCGACGCCGCACTTGTTCTGCCGTGGGGGCCTTTCCCGTCATCTGATGGCCGCCAGAAACTCGGTCTTGACTGAAGCGTCCGTCTCGAACGCCCCGGTGAACTGAGAGGTGACTGTGGCAACTCCTGGCATGCGGATCCCGCGCGTCGTCATGCACTGATGGCTAGCCTCGATCCAGACGGCGGTCCCGCGTGGCTTCAATGCCGATGTCAGCGTGGCCGCGATCTGGGCGGTGAGTGTTTCCTGCGTCTGGAGCCGGCGGCTGAGGATGTCCACGAGGCGGGCGATCTTCGAGATGCCGACAACCCTGTCGCTGGGCAGATAGGCGACATGGGCAATGCCGAGTATCGGCACGATGTGGTGCTCGCAGTGTGATTGCAGGCGGATTGACTTGATTAGCACCATTCCGCGATAGCCCGCAGCGGCCTCGAAACTGGTCGTCAGGACCGCTTCGGGAGACTCGCGATATCCTGAAAAGAATTCCTCATAGGCAGCGGCCACCCGCGCTGGCGTGTCTTTCAATCCCTCGCGGTCGGGGTCGTCGCCGGCCCAGCGGATGAGGGTGCGCACGGCCGTCATCGCCTCGCCGCGGCTGACGGGGGCTTCCGGCTGTTGACTGAGAAGATTCAGGGACATGACAGGCTCGATTGACATATGCAATGTTATAACATAACTTTTGTTCATCATGTTGTCCATCGAAACTCCAGACACGCCCGGCAGCCGTTCCAGCAATGAAGAGCAGGTCTACGTTGCCTTGCGCAACTCGACCCGCTCGATGTCCGCCTATGAGATCCTCGGGGCGCTCCGGGACACCAACATCAAGGCGGCTGTTCAGGTTTATCGCGCGCTCGAGCGGTTGATCGCCAAGAACCGCGTACATCGCATCGAGAGCCTCAATGCCTTCGTGGTCTGCCGTTGCGAGGCCCACAGCACACCCGCGGGCTTCTATATCTGCGATGCCTGTGGCTCCACCTGCGAATTCGATCCCGGACCCGTCCTCGGCGCGCTCCATCCCACAGACCGTGGGTTTGAGGTTCAGCAGGCGAGCATTGAGCTGAGGGGCCTGTGCACGCGCTGCGCTTCGACGAGGGCAAGGTCGCCGTGAGAAGCCACTCTCCCTTTCTCGATGCCGGTGTCAGGACACGCTTGCTGGTGGCCGCCACCCTGACTGCTGCGATCTGGATTGCAATTCTTGCGGTCATGCAATGACCCACGCTCCCCATTTCCGCCTCACCGACGTAACGCTGGGATATGAAGGGCACCCGGCTGTTCATCACCTCGATGGAGTCTTCGAAGCGGGCTCCATGACCGCCGTCTTCGGCCCCAACGGGTCTGGCAAGTCGACACTCCTGAAGGGCCTTATGGGGACGCTGAAACCGCTTAGCGGCTCCATCGAGCGTCTCGATCTCGATGTGAGGGATATCGCCTATCTTCCCCAGGCTCAGGAGATTGACCGCAGCTTTCCGGCCTCGGTTCATGATCTCGTCTCCCTGGGGCTGATAAGACGGACAGGCTTCTTCTCTGCCGTCGGTAAGGGACAGCGCGAGGAGATCGCCACGGCGCTTGCAGCCGTGGGGCTTGGCGGCTTCCAGGGGCGCCCAATCGGATCGCTCTCGGGCGGGCAGTTGCAGAGGTCGCTGTTTGCGCGCGTGTTGTTGCAGGACGCGAAGGTCATTCTTCTCGACGAGCCGTTTTCGGCCATCGACGCCAGGACTGTCAGCGATCTCCTGTCGCTCATCCATCGCTGGCATGCCGAACGGCGCACCATCATTGCGGTGCTGCATGATGCCGACCTCATCCGCGCTCACTTTCCCGACTCCCTAGTTCTCGCCCGGGAGCCGGTTGCCTGGGGGATTTCGGAAGATGCCCTGATGCCGGCGAACCTGCTCAAGGCGCGCCGCATGAACCAGGCATGGGACGAGAATGCGCCATGGTGCGAGGAGAACGCGGCATGACGCTGTATGATCTTCTGATTTCTCCATTCGCGGATTTCGCCTTCATGCGGCGCGCACTTGCGGGTGCGACCGCGCTGTCCCTTTCGGCTTGCCCAATCGGGGTGTTTCTCATGCTGCGCCGCATGAGCCTGACGGGTGACGCAATGGCCCACGCCATTTTGCCGGGTGCTGCCATCGGGTTCCTGATATCGGGTCTTGCCTTGCTGCCCATGACGCTGGGCGGCATCATGGCAGGGCTGTGCGTCGCGCTCCTCTCCGGCGCCGTGTCGCGCCTCACGATCCAGCGGGAGGATGCGAGTCTTGCGGGATTCTACCTCGTCTCCCTCGCCCTTGGCGTTCTGCTCATCAGCCTCAAGGGATCGAACATTGATCTCATGCACATTCTCTTCGGTACCGTACTGGCGCTGAATGACGGCGCGCTTAAACTGATCGCTTGGGTCTCCACCATCACGCTCCTCACGCTCGCCCTGATCTGGCGTCCTCTCGTTGCCGAGTGCCTGGATCCGGTCTTTCTTGGTTCCGTGAGCCGGATCGGCCCGACGGTGCATTTCCTGTTCCTGGCACTTGTCGTACTCAATCTCGTCGGCGGCTTCCAGGCGCTCGGCACATTGCTTGCGGTGGGCCTGATGATGCTGCCTGCGCTCTCGGCCCGGCTTTGGTGCCGCAGGCTGGAAGCCATGTGCCTCCTCGCAGCCGGTATCGGATTTCTCTCCGGCTATGTGGGGCTGCTGGTTTCCTACCACGCAAGCGTCGCATCTGGGCCTGCCATCATTCTGACGGCCGGCGCCATCTATGCCGTTTCCATTGTTGCCGCACCGCAAGGCGTCATCCGGTCACGGTTCACCCCAACACGACATCGCATTGCATGAAGGAGAAGATCTTGAGAATCACACTGAAGTCCGCGGTCATGGGAGCGTTGCTTGCAAGCTCAAGTCTCGCCGCATCGTCTGGTATCGCTTCCGCTCACGACAAGATCAAGGTCGTCTCCAGCTTCTCGATCCTCTCTGACTTCGTCCAGCGGGTCGGCGGAGATCATGTCGATCTCGTCACTATCGTTGGCGTGGACGGTGATGCCCATGTCTATGAGCCCAAGCCCGATGATGCCAAGGCAATGGCCGCCGCACAACTCGTCGTCGTGAATGGTCTTGGATTCGAGGGCTGGCTGGACCGTCTTGTGGACAGCAGCGGCTACGAGGGTCCGCTCGTGAAGGCCAGTGATGGGATAGAACCACAGAAGATGGATGAGGGGCACGGCGATGCCCATGCCGATGGAGCAAAGAAAGACACGCATGATCATGGCCACGATCATGCTGAAGGCGAGAAGAAGGCTGAGCACGATCACGGGCATGATCATGGCGAGTTTGATCCCCACGCCTGGCAGAGCGCCGCAAATGCTCAGGTCTATGTCAAGAACATCGCTGACGCCCTTTGCAGCATCGAAAAGTCGAAATGCTTCGAGTTCAAGGCAAATGCCGAAGGATACACCAAGGAACTCGCCACGCTGCATGGCTCGATCAAGAAGGCGATTGATGCTCTCCCGGAAGACCGCCGGACAGTCATCATGTCGCATGACGCCTTCGGCTACTTCTCTCATGCCTATGGGGTTAGGTTCCTCTCCCCGGAAGGCGTCAGCACGGAAAGCGAGGCGTCGGCAAAGGATGTGGCGCGGCTGATCGAGCAGATCCGCGAGGACAAGGCTGTGGCCCTCTTCGTCGAGAATATCTCCGACCCACGGTTGATTGAGCAGATTTCGCGCGAGACGGGCCTCAAGATCGGTGGCGCTCTCTACTCCGACGCCCTGTCGGCGAAGGACGGCCCGGCGCCGAGCTACATTGAGATGATGCAGTACAACACCAGGCTTCTAACGGAAGCCATGACCGGATCGTGAGGCCAATCATGCAGCTCATTCCCGTTACCGTTCTGACTGGCTATCTCGGAGCCGGGAAGACCACCCTTCTCAACCGCATCCTGACGGAGAAGCATGGCAAGAAATACGCGGTGATCGTCAACGAGTTCGGAGAAATTGGAATCGACAACGATCTGGTGGTCGGCGCCGACGAAGAAGTCTTCGAAATGAACAATGGCTGTATCTGCTGCACCGTCAGGGGCGATCTCATCCGAATCCTCGGCGGACTGATGAAGCGGAAGGACAAGTTTGACGCCATTCTGATCGAAACCACGGGCCTCGCAGATCCCGCGCCCGTGGCCCAGACCTTCTTCGTCGATGACGAGGTTCGACAGCGCGCGAAGCTCGACGCGATCGTCACCGTTGTTGACGCGAAACACCTGCTTCAGCGGCTCGAGGACTCCCATGAAGCAGAAGAGCAGATTGCCTTTGCCGACATCATTCTTCTGAACAAGACCGATCTTGTCTCGCCCGACGAGTTGGCGGCCGTGGAGAAGCGCATCCGGTCGATCAATGCCTATGCCAAGCTCCACTATACCCAGAAGTGCAGGATCGAGGTCGACAAGGTGCTGGGGCGTGGCGCATTTGATCTAGACCGTATTCTGGAACTGGAGCCGGAGTTCCTCGGTGAGGATCATCACCACCATGACGATGACGTCCAGAGCTACTCCTTCAAGACCATGAAACCGCTCAGTCATGAGAGATTCCAGAAGTGGATGGGGGACCTTGTCGCGGTGAAGGGGCCCGACATTCTCCGCTCCAAGGGGATACTCGCCTTCAGTGATGAGCCACGGCGCTTCGTGTTTCAGGGCGTGCACATGCTGCTCGATGGCGATCTTCAGCTTCCTTGGCGGGCAGATGAGCCGCGTGAGAGCCGGTTAGTTTTCATTGGCCGGAACCTCAACCGGGAGGAACTGCAAGCAGGTTTCGAGCGCTGTATTGCGTGATGGAAGGCCTGGTAGAGTCTGAAGCCCGGCAGAGGCAGTCCATGAAGCCAGTGTGGTCGGCAAACCTTGACGCACCTGTCAATCACGTGGCGGTGCTCGATGGTATGTTGGCCTTCCTGTGCGGCGATG
>NZ_JBJTER010000041.1:0-5069 GCF_046093005.1 Aestuariivirga sp. | reverse complement strand
ATTCAACGCCTCCAGCATCGCATCCCAAATCCCGGCGACAGACCAGCGGCGGAACTGACGGTAGACGGAGCCCCACTTGCCGAACTGCTCGGGTAAATCCCGCCAAGGCGCGCCGGTCCTGGCGATCCAAAACACGCCATCGAGCACCAGTCGATGATCGCCTGGAGGTCGTCCACGCTTCGGTCCCCTCTCGATGACAAATGGCTCGAAAAACGCCCATTCCTTGTCCGACATCAACCCGCGAACCATCGCTGTTCTCCGCAAAGAACAGCCTTGAATCAGAAATCACGTGATTTGTGAATCCACTTTGTCAACACCACCTAATGAGCCAACGACCGTATATGCATTGATGTCTTGCTGCAGGTCTTTGACGATAAGAGTTCTGTAAGTTGCGGTCGTCTGGTTCGCAATGTTCACGCCGCCCGCCACAATACCCGTGCAGGTGACAATCTTGTCCGGCGCGAGTCCGGTGACCACGCATGGGTTGGGCGGCGTGAACGGCGGCACGGCCTGGGCAGCCGCCGGATTCGGCAGGACGAGCATCAACGCCCCCGCCGCCACCGATGCCATCAAGACCTGTCTGTTCAACTCAGTTACTCCTGCCTGTTTTTTCAGCAGCTCGGGCGCCTATTCGAAATCAATTCTAATAGTTCATTTTAAAATTGCATATTGATCCATGTTAAATGTTCAGATCTTTTGACACTGTTAGTTATCATATATTGACCATGTAGACCATCAAAATCCATCTTGAGATTGAATATTGTTAACGGAGAGCTGATAAAAATACACTTTGAAATTGTTCTTTGAGATCTTTGCAACCTTATGTTACACACATGGTGAGTGGGTGTTGGCCGCTTGTGCTGCCGGTGTCCTGCGAACACGCCAGGTCCGGCCGGGACGGGGTCATTGATCTCAAACCGAATAATGCTCATCATGCCCGGAGGTGATCCGGCCATCCTCTTCGTGGCGGCGGCAAGAGCATGTTGTGCCTTAACAAAATCGTGTCGCTCTCCGCAGCCGTCATGCCAGCGCAAGCTGGCATCCAGCTTATTCTTGTCAAAGCTGGCCCCCCGGCTTTCGCCGGGGGGACGCCGGGCTTAACATGATGGTTCAGGCTAAACTCAAAGCGCTATAGAGCTTGAGAACCGATGCCGGACGCCAACCGCGACACGACCCGCAACGAGGCCACGCGCGGCGGTTGCCGCCGAAATCGGCGTTTCGGCTGATACGCTGCAACGCTGGCAAACCCGCCGGATCGGCCCTCCTCAGGTGCGGATCGGGCGCAAGGTGTTCTATCGGGCCGATGCCTTCCGGAAATGGCTGATTGCGCGGGAACGCGGTCCGGTGGCCGCCCGGCGCGCCGGGGGTGGGCGGCGAGATCGCCGGGGAGGCCGTCCACGAAACCGTCAAGGCGTGGGTCTGGAACAACGAGGACGACAAGCCCGAACTGCGCCGCCGCCTCGCCGCGGTGATGCGGCAATGGGATGTAGCGCCTGGCGATCTGCGCGGCCGGCTCGGCCTCAACTCGGGCGCGGCGAGCCCGCTGGTGGTCGCCCGAGCAACCCGCGATGGCGCGGTGCTGCGCCTGCCCGCCTTCGCCGCGGTGATCGATCGCGTGCGCGCCGATGGCATCGGCCTCCTCATCGTCGATCCCTTCGTCGAAACCCATGAGGCGGACGAGAACGACAACGTCCAGATCAAGGCGGTCGCCGCGATGTGGCGCGACGTGGCCCGGCTGTGCGATTGCGCGGTCGTGCTGGTCCACTATACCGGCAAGCCGCCGCCCGCCGCGCCCGATGGCTGGGCCGGATCGCTCTCCGCCTCGCGCGGGGCCTCCTCCCTGGCGGGCGTCGCCCGGATCATGCGGACGCTCTTCGCGATGTCGCAAAGCGATGCCGGCAAGCTGGGCGTGAGCGACGGCGACCGCCGTCTCTGGGTGCGCCACGTCACCGGCAAGGGCAACGCGCCCAAGGACGAGGTCGTGCGGGCGGTGCGCGCGCTGGGCTTTCAACCCGCCGACGACAACGAGGCCAACGCCCTGGCGATCCTCTCCTGGGCGATGGCCAATGGGATCGGAGGCGGGCAATGAGCAGGCGCTTCTCCGGGCCTCTGTCGCCGAATGAGATCGAGGACCGCTTCGAGGAGGCGGCCCGCACCTTGCGCCGTTTGCCCGGGATCGGCGTGCGGGGCCATGCCAGCGCCTGGCCTCCCATCGTGCGGGCGGCGGCCGACGCCTATGGCTGGGAGGCTGCCACGGCGCCGCGCCTGTCGCCTTCGCCGCAGGCGATCTCGCAGATGGAAGAAACCTTCACCTGGCTGTCGTGGCTTCGCGAGCCTGACGATGCGCGGATCGTGTGGCTGCGCGCCGAGGGCGTGCGCTGGAAGCCGATCTGCTGGCGGATCGGTCTGTCGCGGGCCTCCGCCTGGCGGCGCTGGGCGGCGGCGCTGATCACCATCGCCAACCGGCACAACGCGGGGCTGATTCGTCCGATGCTCCCGCAGCCAGGCAAGAAAGCCACTCCGGCATTGCGCCGCAAACCGCCGCATAAGACGGCAAAACACGGAAACATCGTGCCACAAACCGCATGACATTTGAGACGGAATATGGCATAAAAACCAATATGATGGGCGGGATCGCGCGTTGCTCCTCCCGGGCCTTTTAGGTTCTTCCCGGCGTTCGGCGTATGCGGGGGGCAACAGCCCGATCCCCGTCCAGCGGCAACCCCGAAAATAGGGTTCGCACCCCCGCCTCCAGGGTTCGCGGGTTCGAACGCGGATTCGCGGCGGAACGGGTGTCGCTCCTGTTTCTCAAGTTTTCGTGATATCGTGCGCTCGTTTTGGCCTCTGGAAACAGGAATGGAGAGCACCGTCGCGAAAACAGTGAAAACTATTGGCAGAGTTCTTGACGCTTTGCGTCGATCTCCGCTCGTCGGTGCCGATTTGGCGCTACGGCGAGAATCGTCGAATGGCCGACTCTTCAAGGTCAAGACGAACGAGCTTGATGCTCGCGTCCGCGGCTCGGCTGGGGATTTCGTCGCCGAGGATCATCTGTCGCTGCCGGAGTCGATTGGGCTCACAGCAGTCAGTCCAGAAAAGGATTAATGATCGAAACGCCAGTGTGGACGACATCACCTGTGTTTCGGGTAACGAGCGTTAACCCATGCACCTTTGCGGTTGCAGCGAGTAGCCCGTCAACAAATGGAAGCTGATCAGGGACGCCCAGGTAAGCCCAGGCTTCGGCGATCGGCTCGTCGATGGGAAGCACACGATCACCGAGCCTGGTTCGCATCTGCGTGAACCAGGGATCAAGTCTCTCGGCTTGTTCTGGATCTCTGCGGCGCTTGAGTTCGATTCCGCGCCGAATTTCGGCGAGCACTACAACGCTCGTTCCGATGTCCTTCACCGGGGTTTGAGCAACCCACTTCGCGACATTTGGATGCGCCCGCTCTCGCTTGCGGATTTCGGAAATTACGTTCGTATCGAGGAGGAACTTCAAAGTTCGGCCTCACGCCAGCCCTTCTGGCGCGGCTGATCGAAGATGCCTGCAAACGCCTCGTCCGCAAGATCAGAACCGAAAACATCGAAAGCGGTTTTGACCTCTGGATCAATGAGCGCCCGCTCCAAAGTGGAGCGAAGCGCTTTCGCTCGCTCTGGCTCGCCACGAAGGGTTTCTGCGAGTGCGCGGATAAGGCCAGAGTCGGCTCTAACAGCCTGAACCTCGACCCGGACAAGCCCGCGAGCAACCGCCCGGCGCCGATGTGTCGTCGAAGCCTTCTTTTGGGACGTAGTCGCCATGGTCACTCCTTCGCCTCTCTATTGTTTCCGGTTATATCACCGGGATCTTGCTAACGCCAACTGAATCCTGCGTTCGGAGACAAAATGCTCAAGATCGAGACCCGCCCGATTGCGCGGCTGATCCCCTATGTCCGCAACGCGCGGACCCATTCGGGCGATCAGATTGCCCAGATCGCGGGCTCGATTGCCGAGTTCGGCTTCGTGAACCCCGTGCTGATCGGCGCCGACGATGTGATCATCGCCGGCCACGGCCGCGTTCTAGCCGCCGAGAAGCTGGGTCTCGCCGAGGTTCCGGTCATCGTGCTTTCTCATCTTTCGGAATCGCAGCGGCGGGCGCTGGTGATCGCCGACAATCGGATCGCGGAGAATGCGGGCTGGGACGAAGCCATGCTCAAGGCCGAAATCGCCGCCCTGGTTGAGGACGCCTTCGATCTCGATCTGCTGGGCTTCGCCGAGGAAGAACTCGGCCGTCTGCTCGATGGCCTTGACGCCGATGCCGGCGGCGATAGCGCGGCGGATGGCGAGCCATCGTCCGATGCCTCGGCCGAAACTCAACGCGCGACCCTTGCCGAGCGCTTCGGCATTCCGCCCTTCTCGGTGCTCGATGCCCGCAAGGGCTGGTGGCAGGATCGCAAGCGCGCCTGGATCGATCTCGGCATCCGCTCCGAACTCGGACGCGGCGAAGGCGCGACCTATGGCGTCGCCGACGGCGTGACCGAGCCCGGCCTCAACCACTATCGCAACCGGAACAACGCGGCGCCCGGCGGCTCACCCCGCCCGCTGGATCGCGGCTGGACCGGAAAGAAGGACAAACCCGCCCATGGCTAAGGGTCTCGCCCGCACCTTCGGCCAGGATCTGATGCGGGGCGAGCATGAGGTCGGCGCAACGACCAACGGCGGCGTGCTGATGCCATCGCACACCTCGGGCGATCCAGGCTTCTACGCCAAAAAGCGGGCTCGCGAGGCCGAGATCGGCCGCGATCTGACGACCGAGGAATTCCTTGCGGAACACTACGAGGCGTCCGACGCGCCGACCGCTTCCGGCACGTCGATCTTCGATCCGATTTTGTGCGAGATCGCCTATCGCTGGTTCTGCCCGCAAGGCGGAACCGTGCTCGATCCCTTCGCGGGCGGCTCGGTGCGCGGCATTGTCGCCTCGCGCTTGGGGCGTCGCTATGTCGGGATCGAACTTCGGCCGGAGCAGGTCGAGGCGAACCGCGCGCAACTCGCCATCGCCGCCGATCCCTTGCCCGAATGGCGCGTGGGCGATGCAC
>NZ_JBJTER010000040.1:0-4625 GCF_046093005.1 Aestuariivirga sp. | reverse complement strand
GCCTAGCGCATAATGTGGATCTGGCCGCGATGGAAGCTCTGCCCTCGGGCGGGATGGAGCGCCTCTCCGCCATCGAGAATGCAATCAATGCGCTGATCGGTCCAGATGCCGTACGGCGTGAGTTCCTCGGCCACGAGAAGTTCGTCGGGACGCTCTACCGTGCCATCAAGCCCGACCCGGCGGCGGTCGAGTTCTCGGAACGCGTTGCCAGTATCGCGACGCTTGCTGCCGTGATCCGCGCCAAGCTCAGCCCTAATCCGCCGGACATCGCCACAATCCTCAATCAGATCGCTGGGCTGCTCGACCAGTCGATCACCGGGATGAACATTCGCGATGATGGCCCGCCGGCTATCGACCTTTCGAAGATCAATTTCGAGGCATTGGCTAAGCGCTTCTCGGAGTCGAAGCACAAGAATACCGATCTGGAGGCACTGAAGGCGGCCATCGCGGCCAAGCTCGAAAAGCTTGTGCGCCTGAACCGGATGCGGACCGACTTCGCGGAGAAGTTCGAGGCGCTGATCGAGAGCTATAACAACGGCAGCCGGAACATCGAACAGCTCTTCGAGGAACTCACGCCGTACGGCATCTGGACCGATCAGCGCATTGATTGCATTCTCGATGGCGGAGAGGCGCTCCATCCCGCCCGAGGGCAGAGCTTCCATCGCGGCCAGATCCACATTATGCGCTAGGCAGAAAGCCGTGGCGGCCGCGATCGCCTCCCGTAGTGTGGCGACAAGCTGGGCCTTGTCTTTGACCGGGTTCGTGCCGCCCTTGTCGGCGCCATAGATTGCAAGCGCCTTCTCCAGCGAGGTAAAGACGTTGGCATAGTCCACGATGACGCCACTGTGCTTGCCGGGGAACACCCGGTTGGCCCGGGCGATGGTCTGCATGAGCGTGTGGTTGCGCATCGGCTTGTCGAGGTAGATCGTCGAGCAACTCGGCGCGTCGAAGCCGGTCAGCCACATGGCGCAGACAAACACCAGCCGCAGCGGGTCTTTGGTGTCCTTGAACTTCTCATCCAGCCCCGGCTGCGACTCGTTCATGCGCTTTCGGTGCGGCTCGATGTCGAGGCCGAGCTTTTTCATCTGCTCGATCTCGTTCTGCCCCGGCGAGACGATCACCGCCATATCGGTGGTCGTAAGCACTTCCAGCCGCTGGCGCAGCGCCGTCTCGTCGGACTTGGGGAGATTGCGGCGGCCCAGTTCCTTCTCGACCCGCCCCATCTCGGCCGCCCAGCGCTTCTTGACCTTGTAGTGCATCCGGAGCGCCGTGGCCTTGTCGATGGACACCACCATCGCCTTGCCCACGAACCCGCGCCCGAGGAAGTGGCATACAATATCCTGTGCGACCGTCTCCAGCCGGTCGTCACGGGTAATCAGGTGATACTGGCGGCCGAGAACCCTTTCGAGCTTCTCCTCTTGCTCGGCATCGAGGTCCGCGCCCTCGATTAGGTCGTAGATATCGTCATTGAGGTCGGGGTTGACGAGCTCAAGTTCCGGCGTTCGGTTCTCGTAGAAGAGGGGCACCGTGGCGCCGTCCTCGACCGACTGCTGGAAGTCGTAGATCGACACATAATCGCCAAAGACCTCCTTGGTGCGCTCCTCGCCGGCGATGAGCGGCGTTCCGGTGAATGCCAGGAACAGCGCTTTTGGCAGTGCCGCCCGCATGTTCAGTGCCAGCGTGTCATACTGGCTACGGTGCGCCTCGTCCGTCAGCACAATCACGTCCGAGCGATTGGTGAGCGTCTCCGGTGTCTGGAACTTATGCACCAGCGTGAAGACATAGCGGTGGTTGCCCCGCAGGAGTTCCCGCAAATGCTCGCCGCTAACGGCATGGCATTGATCCCCCTCGGCCTCGCTCACGGCGCCCACGGTCTTGAAGGTCTTGGCGATCTGCTCGTCCAGCTCCACCCGGTCGGTGACAACCACGAAGGTCCAGTTGCCGGTCAGCCTCCGCAGTACCTTCTGGGCGAAGAACACCATCGAGAAGCTCTTGCCGCTGCCTTGCGTCTGCCAGAACACGCCGCCCCGCCCGTGGCCGAGCTTGCGGGCCTCCAGCATCGACGCGATGGCGTTATTGACGCCGAGGAACTGGTGATTCTGACCGATGATCTTCACCAACCCGGCCTTGTGCTCCGAGAACAGCGTAAAGTTCTCCACGAGGTCGAGCAGGCGGGTGCGGTCGCAGGTGCCGCGCAGCATCACCTCAAGGGACACGCGGCGCGGTTCGTCCTCGCGCTCGATGCGCTTCCACTCGAAGAAACGCTCCCAGTCGGCGGTGAGCGACCCGACGCGGCTGTCGGTGCCATTGCTGGCGATCAGCAGGGCGTTGAACCAGAAGAGCTGCGGGATCTCCTTCTTGTAGTGGGTCAGGTTCTCGTCGAAGGCCGCGCGCGCCGGCACGCCGGGCTTCTTGAGCTCGATCACCACCCAAGGCAGGCCATTGATGAAGCCCACCAGATCGGGGCGGCAGGTGTAGAGGCTACCGACCACGCTAAACTGGCTAACCAACAGGAAGCTGTTCTGATCCGGGTGCGCCCAATCCACAACGCGCAGGCGCTCGGTCTTCTGCCCGCCGTATTCGCGATCGGGGATGGAGACCGGAATGCCTTCCTTGAGCAGGCGATAGACCTCGCGGTTGGCCGCCTCCAGGCTCATGGCCGAGCGGTCGCGGGCGAGTTCATCGATGGCGGTCTGGATCGCCTCGCCGGGAAGGGTCGGGTTAAACTTGGTGAGCGCCGCCCTTAGGCGTTCGACCAATACGACCTCGCCCTTAGTCTCGCGGCCGAGGGTGCCCCCCGGACCGAAAATCTCTTCGAGCGCCGACACCGTCTGCCAGCCCAGCTTCGCAAACAGCCCAATGGCGGGCTGCTCGACGAGTTGGTCTTCGGTGTAGGCGCTAGGGCTCATGGCAGAGCCTTCACGATGGGCCGAAGCGCTTTATCCATCACGACAAGACGCTGCTCCAGCCAAGCGAGGTATTCCTCCCAACGGCTTTCGTCCTCGATCGAGGAGTCAGGTAGCCATGTCGCTATCCGGCAGCCTTTTGCATCGGGTAAATCTTGCCAATCGAGCTCGAAGCCGAGCTGTTGCTCGATACTCTGGCGTTGCTCGACAAGTCGTGCAAACCGCCCCTTAGCCTCCTCGCCTGCCATCCACAGCTCGACACCGAGGCGGGCATCGCGGGCATTCGCGGTAATGTTGAGGCCAAATCCGGCACGGCCGATCGAGTTGTTCAGCCAATGCTGCGGACGCGGCTTTTGTGGACGGATCTGTGGCGCCTTCTTTGCCAACCGATCAATCAGCGCCGACCAGAACTTGAGCTGCAGTTGCTTGGTGGGCGATGCGGACGCGGCGGCGCGCGCCTGCTCACGACCCGCTTTGGCCCAATTGTCGGGCTGAACCACGACTTCAAACTTCGGCGCGAGCGGCGAATTGCCGATCCGCCATAATTCGACCTGCACGCCGAAGAAGCCGAGGTCGTCGGTAGTGTTCTCGTTGAGGAAGCGCAAAGCGGCGACGTGCTCGGGCCGGAACGATTCGGCGACCCAGATGACCTTACGGGCGCCCACTCCGGCCGCGTAAGCGAGGATCTGGCCGAGATGCTTGTGGTCGGTCTCGGCAAGCTGGTTTTCGACAATGACTTGCTGATCCCCATCGGAGCAGAGAATGTCGAGCTTGAAGTCGCCGACATAGTGTTCCGTCGCGACTGCCTCCAACTCGCTGAGACCAAGGGCTTGCGCCAACGCATCGAGATTCTCGGCTTCCGCCAACCAGGGCGTGAAGTCGCCCGCTTCGTGCTTCCAGGCCTCGCGAAGAGGAACGCGCTCCAGTTTGCTCAGTTCAGGCCTCGACTTCATGCGCCAAACCTCCACTCCGGTGACCATGTGCGGGGCGCACCCAAAGCCGCCGCCGCTTCGAAGCCTGCGCGCATGGCGAAAGCTTCAGTATCAGTAGCCGTTGGCTTGTCCCCTGATGGCGCTCCGAAGAAACTCTCGGGTGAAGGGTTCGTGGTTTCGCCAACGACCAAAACGCAGGCCCTCAGCGCTAGAATCTCTCGCACGGGTGACTGTAACGATTGCGTTGTCACTAGGACCAAGGTGTCTCCCGCCCTTGCTCGCCATATATTTGGGCCATCCATGGCTTCTTGCGGATTGTACCCCGCATCGATACGCCTCGACATCTTCCGGACCTCGCGGTTGGCGACTTCCAGAGGATGGAGATCAAACCAAACCGGAAGATCTTCGGATCGGTTTGTGATGGTCAGGAAATCCCCATCGCGCATTTGCCAAAACTCGCGGATGCTCCATCCCGATAGGTGATGTGAGGTTAGCGGCGAGTCTGTGCTCACCCACAAAGCAAATTCTCCGGCCCGACACGACCAACGCACCGTCTGATCTTCACCAAGGGATTTTGCCGATGGGATCTGGCTTGATGTGCTCATGCGGCTTCAACATCGATCTGACCGGAGAGTAGACGCGGGAGGAGCAGGTCGCGGACGCGGCGGAGGTTTTGGATTTGTAGACCGAGCGTTGCGATGTGAGTGAGTAACGGCGCAATCTGCTGACGAAACCGCGCGCGCAACGGTGTGGGCGGCACGACACGCACTGTTTTGGCAATATACTC
>NZ_JBJTER010000039.1:0-32797 GCF_046093005.1 Aestuariivirga sp. | reverse complement strand
CACCCCACCCGCTCCTTCCAGGACCTGATCCTGACGCTCCATGAATATTGGGGCCGGCAGGGCTGCGTCATCCTGCAGCCCTATGACATGGAGGTGGGGGCCGGCACCTTCCACCCCGCCACCACGCTGCGCTCCGTGGGGCCGAAGCCGTGGGCCGCCGCCTATGTCCAGCCCTCGCGCCGCCCCAAGGACGGCCGCTATGGCGAGAACCCCAACCGCCTGCAGCACTATTACCAGTATCAGGTGATCATGAAGCCCTCGCCGCCCGATCTGCAGGCGCTCTACTTAGGCTCGCTCGCCGCCATCGGCATCGACCACCGGCTGCATGACATCCGCTTCGTCGAGGATGACTGGGAGAGCCCCACGCTGGGCGCCTGGGGGCTGGGCTGGGAAGTGTGGTGCGACGGCATGGAGGTCTCGCAGTTCACTTACTTCCAGCAGGTGGGCGGGCTTGATTGCCAGCCGGTGTCGGGCGAACTCACCTACGGGCTGGAGCGTCTGGCCATGTATGTGCAGGGCGTCGATAATGTCTATGAGCTGAGCTTCAACGGCCAGGAGGGGGCGCGGCGCATCTCCTATGGCGATGTGTTCCTGCAGGCCGAGCAGGAATTCTCGCGCTATAACTTCGAGCACGCGGACACCGCGGCGCTGCTCCGCCACTTCGCCGACGCCGAGGCCGAATGCCAGGCGCTGCTGCAGGCCGGAGGGGCCGAAGGCCGCCACCTCCTGGCGCTTCCCGCCTACGACCAGTGCATCAAGGCCTCGCACCTCTTCAACCTTCTGGACGCGCGCGGCGTGATCTCGGTCACCGAGCGCCAGGCCTATATCCTGAGGGTGCGGGAACTGGCCAAAGGCTGCTGCGAGGCGTGGAGCCGGACGGACGGGGGAGGGGCGGGACAGAGCCTGACCTGCCACTGAATTTTCATCCAGCAGCTTTTAGAGTCTTGGCCTCTTGCTCTGCGCCCATTCGCTGGATCGGACACCAGCGGCGAGCGCGCCGCCGCCATCTACTCGTTCATTGAAACAACCAAGCTGAACACCATCGACCCAGAGGCCTATCTCCGCTCCGTCCTCACGAGCATCGCCGGTCATCCGATCAATCGCGTCGAAGAACTTCTGCCGTGGAACTGGGCCAAAGCCAGTCAACTCTCACACGCCGTGTAACTCACCGGACGGTTACGGTGCGCGTCAATGCGCTGTCTGCGAGGCGCAACGAACGCGTGGTGAGGCGGAGCCCATGCCGACCATCGCCGCCGAACCCGACATGGCAATCCATTTGAGCGCTTCGGCTCAGGCCAGATGGTCACCGGGCAGCGAGCACAGCATCGACGGCGCGTTCAGCGGATTGCAGGGCGCCCTCCATGAAGGAACGCCACGCGGTCGCCGTTTCGGTGCCCGCAAAATGGACGTTGCCGACGCGCGCAAAGAGGTCGGGCGCGTCGGTCCAGCCGCCAAGCCCCCGGCGGCTGGCATAGCCCCCCAGATACCAAGGGTTGGCATTCCAGTCGATCGATCGGGCAGCGATTGGAGAGGGAACGTGCGGGCCTGCCACGGATCGAAGCCATTCCAGGACTTTTTCGATACGCTCGGCCTCACGGGTCGTCTGCCCAAGGCGACGTCCACTGGCGGATGTGGAGAACAAGACGAGCGTGCCCGTTCGCCCATCGGGCGGCGATGTGTCGGCCACTGCGTTGCAAATTGCGCCGGGGCTCAGGAGCGAGCCGGACAGCCCCATCTCGCGCCACCAGGCCCTTTCAAAAACCAACACCGTCTTGATGACCGAACCCGGTTGATATCCAGCGATCACCCGCTGCCACTTCTCCGGCAGATGCGGCAGGATCCCCATCGCCCGGTAGAGCTGCGGTGGAACCGTGACGATCAGGTGTCTGGCACGATAGCTCGTATGGGCAGTCTCGACCGTGACGCCATCTGCATCCGGATGCACGCGCGTTGCCGGCGCGTTCAGCATTACCGACGCGCCAAGAACACTTGCGAGATGATCCGCCAGCGGCCCGGTCCCTTCGGCGAGGAACCACTGCGCCGAGTCCGCCTCGCCCTGCAGGCCACCAACGGACACGGCCTGTTCGATCAACTCTCGAGCCGAGACCGTATCGATCGGTGCGCAGAGTTCTCCCTCCAGGAGTCCGGCAAGAAAGCGATAGGCCTCATCTGTGAAGGCGAGCTCGCGGAGGTACTGAGCGGCACTATGGGTATCCCAAGAGGCCCTTTTGGCTTGCCCGGCGCGCTTCTGGTGCCGCCCAATCCGCCAGTCGAGCTGCAAGGCATCTAGTTTGGCCCAGAACGACAGCGGAAGTTCACCGTCTTCTGCCAAGGTTGGCTTGGCGGCGGGCGAGCTGAAGTAAGCATGCCGCCCTGTTGTCGCGCGCGCGACGCGCGTGAGACCAACCTCGTCGACCAGGGCCGAGAGTCGCTTATGGCCGTCACTGAGGAACTGCGCGCCGTGATCGACCACATGCCCGGTTCTGAGCCTTTCCGAATAAACCCGGCCGCCAACGCGCGGACCCGCCTCAAGGACGGTGACTGATGCTCCGCGCTCCTTGAGGCGCCGGGCGGCTGAGAGGCCGGCCAGACCGGCCCCAATAACAATGACATCCACAGTCGACATGTTCGTTCCTAACGCTTCGGCGCGCTCGATGAAGCGCGACCCCGTTGTGCCTGTCAGTTGACAGGTATACGCGGAAGGCATACTTGTCAAGTGACAGGCAAAGGTTTTCGCAGTATGGCTGGCAGGAACAGGACGGGATCAGAAACGATGGCTACGGATGCTCGGCCCACGGCTATGCGCGCCTTGGAATACCTTCAGGAACTGGCCTTAGAAAAAGGCCTCGACGACGTCTCGATGCGCGATGTAGCGAAGCGCTTGGGGATTTCGCTGGCCGCGCTGCAATACCACTACCCGAACAAGGCGGCGCTCCTCGACGCCTTCGTCAGCCAGACCGTTGAAGGCTACAGACGGCGGATCGAAACCATTCTTGCCACGAGCCCCGAGGGTGAACGCTTCGCCAACCTCGTGAGGTTCGCCGCAACAGAAACGGTGCAAACGGATCGGCACGGCGTGCTTGCCATGATCGAGGGCCGCGCAAGCCACGACGACGCTGCCCGGCATGCGATCGGTCTGTTCCTTGCGTCATATCTGACCGCCATGCGGGACGCGCTGATTGCCGATGTACCGGACATGCCGCCAGCCAAAGCCCTACTGAAAGTGTCGCTTGTGGTCTCCATGCTTGAGGGCTTGCCGTCGCTGATTGAGCCGGCCTGCGATCTTGGACTTGATGGCGAGACCCTGGTCGATAGCGCCGTGCAGACCGCAACCGCACTTGCGCTCTGGACTCCTTAGGCGACCGCAAACGGCGCCGCGCTATCGCATAAGGCAAGAGCCGGAAACGGCAAGAGGCCCCTCCCGCCGGAGCGGGCGAGGCTTGGCGGGCTGCAAAATTCCTGGTGGCTTTCCGTAAGAAATCGCTTATACGGGGTTCATAGGGAGTTTCCGATGCGTAATGTCATTCTGGCCGCCAGCGCGGCGCTCGCCCTCTCGTCTTTTGCGGCCGCTGCTGCTGAGAACTTCATTCCGCTGGGCCAGGATTATGGCCTCGGCATCAACAGCCTGCCGCCGCTCGATAGCGAGAAGGACCGGTTCAACGCTCAGACTGACATTTATCAATCCGAGGTCTATAACCGTGAACTGCAGAGAAAACAGTTCGACAGCAGGATCTTTAATCTGATGAACGAGCAGGAGCCGGGCGACCTTAACAGCCCGAACCTGGATTACTGAGCAGCGCTGCGCGCGCTATCACGCCTGAAGCACTTTGCGGGATCTTCCGCGCCGGCGCCAACGTCAATCCGGCCATCTCCCGGTCGAATCAGGTTACGATGTGCCTTCGAAAGCAAGGCTTTCAGGAAAAACCGTAGCGTCATCGTCAGGACAAGCGCCTAGCCGATTCTGAAGTCCGTCACGTGGCGGGGCGGCGCAAGGCCCGCAAGCAGGCGCGGGTCATCGGCCGGGGCCAGCAGCTCCTGGCGGACCGGGATGACGCCCGCCCAGATCGGCAGGCCATAGTCAGCCTCGTCGTCGCCGGGCGGGCCGCTGCGGATCTTGGCCGAGGCCTCGTCAAGCTCCATCGACAATACGGTGGTGGCCTTGAGTTCCTGGGCTGTCATCTTGCGCAGCATATCCCAGCGGCCGGGCCACAGGCCTTCGGTGAAGGCCTTCAGGCTTTGCTCTTTCTGCGCCGGGTCCGTGAGCTTCCGCGCCGTGCCGAAGGCCATGACCGAGCGGTAGTTGCAGCTGTGGTTGAAGGCGGCGCGCGCCATCACGAAGCCGTCGAGAATGGTCACCGTGAGGCAGACCTGCGCGTCCTCGCAGGCTTCCAGCATGCGGCTGGCGGAAGAGCCGTGCCAGTAGACGCGGCTGCCCTCGCGCCACTGCAGCGTGGGCGTTACGTAGGGCGCGCCGTTGAACATGTAGCCGACATGGCAGATCGGCATGGCGTCGAGAATGCCATGCACGGTTTCGGCATCATACTTGGCCCGCTTGTTGAGGCGCTTGACGCGGGTTCTTTCGCTGGGGGCGTCCATCAGGCTCTCTCCGGTTGCGGGTCCGGCATGCCCGGGTTATGGTCTGCCGGAAAGGGCCAAATTTTTCTCCGATGGGCAGACCACTTCCCGGCGCTTCGGCCAGCGAGATCGGCATCGACCGCGGCGACCGCGAGCCGATCCAGCAGCAGATCGCGCGCCAATTGCGCGCGCTGGTGCTGAGCGGCAGGCTGAAGCCGCAGACCAGGCTTTGCTCGACGCGGGCGCTGGCGGAGGAACTGGGCGTTGCCCGCGCCACGGTGGTTGACGCCTATGAGCAGCTGGCGAGCGAAGGCTATCTCGAAACCCGCTCCGGGTCCGGCACGCGGGTGGCGGCGGAGCTGCCCGAGTCCCTGCTCACCGCGCCGGCGCGGGAGCGGCCGGAGACCGCGCCGCCCATGCGGCAGGCGCGGGAGCCGGCAAGGCCATTCCGGCCCGGACTCGTCGACTGGGATCATTTTCCGCATGAGGAATGGGGCCGGCTTCTGGGCCGCTATTGGCGCAACCCGCCGGTGGCGCTGCTCGAACACAACGACCCGTTCGGCTGCCTGCCGCTGCGCGAGGCGATCGCCAGCCATCTGCATGAGTGGCGCGGCATCGGCTGTGAGGCCGGGCAGGTGATCGTCACGGCGGGTGGGCTTGATGCCTTTGATCTGATCGGACGCGCGGTTCTCGAACCCGGCGACAAGGTTTGGTTCGAGGAGCCCGGCTATTCCACCGCGCGGCGCATCTTCTCGATGGGAGGAGTCCATGCGGTTCCCATCGCCGTCGATGACGAGGGCCTGTCGGTGGCCCAGGGGCGGACGCGCGCGGCGGCGGCGCGGGCCGCCTTCGTGACGCCGGCGCGGCAATATCCCACCGGGGTCACCATGCCTCTGGCGCGGCGCCTGGAACTGCTCGACTGGGCGGCCGCGGCGGGGGCGATCGTCATCGAGGACGACTATGACAGCGAGTACCGCTATGTCGGGCGGCCGTTGCCCGCCCTGATGAGCCTCGATGAGCGGGCGCGGGTGATCTACACCGGCACGTTCTCAAAGGTGTTCTCGCCGATCGTCCGGCTTGGCTATACGGTGGTGCCGAAGTCGCTGGTGGCGCGGTTCCGGGCGGCCCGTCTTTCCCATGGAGCGCCGCCATCGCTGGTGGCCCAGCCAGCACTCGCTGAATTCATGCGCCAGGGCGCCTTCGCCATCCACATCCGCCGCATGCGCCGCATCTATGCCGCGCGGCGCCGCGCGCTGATCGAGGCCCTGAGCCCCGGCGATGGCCGGCTTTTTCATATCGACGCCTCGCCAGCCGGGCTGGTGCTGCTGCTGCGCCTGCCCAAGGGCCGGAGCGATGCGGAGGCGGTCGAATTGCTCGCCCGCCATGGCATCGCGGTGCAGCCGCTCTCCGGCCATTATGCCGGCCGCGGCCGCCGCCAGGGCCTGCTTCTGAGCTTCGCTGGCTTCAGCGAGGCCGACCTGAGGAAAGCCGCCAGAAAAATGATTGAGGTTTTGTCATGAGCGATGCCGCGCGCGCCGATGCCTTTGCATGGGTGGAGGAAAACCGGCCCCACTGGTCGGCGTGGAACGCGCACATCTGGCACCTCGCGGAAACGGCCTGGCGCGAATACCGCTCCGCCGCCTGGTATGCCGAAACGCTGCGCGCCGCCGGCTTCACGGTGGAGGAGGGCTCGGGCGGCATGCCGACGGCCTTTGCCGCCAACTGGTCCAACGGGCCGGGGCCCACCATCATGGCCTATGCCGAGTATGACGCGGTTCCCGGCAACTGCCAGGCTGCGGTGCCGTGGCGCCAGCCGCGCGCTGGCCTCTCGCGCTTCGCGGGCGGCCACACGGACCCGCATTCGGCGCTCGGCATCGGCGCCCTTGCGGGCGCGCTCGCCGCCCAGCATGCGATGCGGCGGCATGGCATTGCCGGCTCGATCCGCTTCATGGGCGAGCCCGCAGAGAAGGTGCGCGGCTCGAAACCGATCCATGCCGCGAAGGGCTATTACGACGGCCTCGATGCCATCATCTCCTTCCATCCCTTCTACATGCTGCCCCTGTGCAACACCGCGCGCTGGGATACGCATTGCGGCCCCTACTGGGCGGCGATCTATGAATTCCTGTGCGAGGAGCCAGAGACCTGGCTTCAGGATGCCGCCACCGGCGCCGCGGGCGCGCCCATTCCCGCCGCCCATACCGCGGCGCGGGCGCCCGGCGCCAATGACGCGGTGGTGGCCATGTACACGCTCTCCAAGATGATGCGCGAGCACATGCTGCCGCACACCGGCACCTGGACACTGAACGAGACCATCCTCGCCAGCGGCCAGGCCACGGCCGACAATCTGGCGGGCCAGATGGCCCAGATCATGTTCGCCGCCCGCGCCCCCGATGTGGCCATGCTGAGGAAGATCTACGCCGTCCTCGACCGCAACGCCGAGGCGGCGGCCGCCGCCGCGCATTGCACGGTGAAGCGGCATTGGGTCTCTAAATCGAAGCCCGGCCTCGCCAACCATGCGATGGCCGAGACCGTCTTCCGCAATCTCGAGCGCGCCGGCCCGCCGCGCTACGGCGCGGAGGCCGTGCGGGTGGCGCGCGAGCTGCAGAAAGAACTGGGGATCGCGCCGATGGACGATCCCTTCGCGCCGGAACTGCGCGAACTCGTGCCGCCCGAGGAGGCCGAGCGGCGGCTGCGCCGGGACCTGCCGGCCTGGCAGACGCATTACACCTCGGATGACTATACCGACATGACGTGGTTCGCCCCCACCGCGCGCTTCTATGTGGGCCGCGCCGTGCTGAAGGCGCCGCCGGGCTTCGCCTATCCCGAATGGGCGCTCAACGCGCTGGGCGGCATTCCGGCGACCATCGATCCCACCGTGGAGACGGCGGCGAAGACCGTGAGCGGCACGATCATTGACCTGCTGACCGATCCCGCGGCACTGGCGCGCGCCACGGCGGAATTCCGGCACCGCAGGGGCCAGGCCGACGATCCGCACCCCTGGTGCGACTATGCGCCGCCCATCGATTTCCCATGGCCGGCGTATGTGGACACGCCGCGCGGCCGGCAGTGGTGGATCCCCGCAACCGCCGCCGACCGCGCGCTGGAACGCAAGACATGACGGTATCGCGGCGCCTTGGCGCAAGACGGAGGAAGCTGCTATGTTCGCACCAAGGCTGGAGGAGGCTCTCATGGATCGCAGTTTGACCCGGGTGATGACCGCCCTTCTGTTGATGCTGACCGTCGTTGCCCTTGCCTCGCCCGCTGCGCTGGCCGGCAACGTGATGGTGACGAAAGCCTTTGCGCGCGCCTCGCCTACCCCCAACGCGGCCGCCGGCGCCGCCTATGTGAGCCTCATGAATCATGGCGAGGCCGACCGGCTCATTGGCGCCAGGAGCCCGGCCTCCACGACGGTTGAGATACACAAGTCCGAGGTGGTGGATGGGATCATGAAGATGATCCCGGCCGCGCCTCTCGACATTCCCATGCATGGTGCGCTGGAGATGAAGCCGGGCGGCTATCACCTGATGCTGATGGGGCTGAATGGTCCGCTGGTGAAGGATACGGTCATCGAGGTCATTCTCATCTTCGAGAAAGCCGGGGAGCTGACGGTCAAAGTGCCGGTCGGCGGTGTTGCCGCGAAAGCGGACACCCACGATCACGGTTCGGCCGGGGCGTCCGGCGGCTGAGCGCCGGCTGGCGGTTCGCGCAGCTCGCTCAAGGCCTCGTCCTCGGTCTTGATGCGCCACCACAGCACCGCGAGATTGAGCAGGCCGAAGATCCCCGCGTACCACCAGAGTCCGAACGCCATGGGCAGGATGAAGATTTCGCCGGCCACGACCATGTAGTTCGGGTGGCGGACGTATTTGTAGGGTCCTTCGTCAATGAGCGTTTCGCCGGGCACGACGATGATACGCGTGGTCCAGCGGCTGCCGAGCGCGGCGATGATCCAGCCGCGGCCCGCATCAAGCACCAGATAGGCGAAGATCCACGGCATTGAGAGCGCGGGCGCCTGGTAGATCACCATATACCAGAGCCCGGCCAGCCACAGCGCGTGCAGCGCCACGATGAAGGGATAGTGGTTGGATCCCAGTTCGAAGCCGCCGCGGTCCAAAAGCTTCCGGGTGTTGCGCCTGGCAATGTAGAGCTCGACCAGCCGCTGCAGGGTGACGAGCGAGAGAATGGTGATGTTGAGCCACATGGCAAGCCTCAGTGTAGCATGGTGACGAAACTGGCGGTGAAGCCCGGGCCCAGCGCCGACAGGAAACGCCGGCCCGCGGTGGGGCTCGCGAGTTCCCGCGCCAGTACGAACAGCACGGTTGGCGCCGACATGTTGCCGAATTCGCTCAGCACGACGCGCTCGTTCCGCAGCCGTCCCGGCGCCAGGCCGAAAGCCTGTTCCAGCGCCAGCACCACCTTGGCGCCGCCGGGATGGAAACAGAAGCTCTGGATGTTCTCGAGGCTCAGGCCATGGCGCGCCAGAAACTGGTCGGCGGCCGGCCGCAAATCAGACGTCGCCAGATCAGGGATCGAGCGCGAGAAGATGGCGCCGAAGCCCTCGGGGTCCATGCGCCAGCCCATCACATCGGTGGTGCCGGGCCAGGTATGTTCGCCGGCATGTTCGATGCGCCCCAGGGGGTGCCCGGCCGTGGAGAGAACCGCCGCCGCGGCGCCATCGCCGAACAGGGCGGTGGCGATGATGTTGGATTTCGACATCTCGTCCGGCCGGAAGGCCAGCGTGCAGAGTTCGATCACCACCAGCAGCACGTTCGCGCCCGGCGCGGCGCGCGCCAGGCGGGCGGCCAGCGAAAGCCCGGATGCACCGCCCGCGCAGCCCAGCCCGAACACCGGCACGCGCTGCACGTCCGGCCGGAAGCCGAGGCTGCTCAGCATGTGAGCCTCCACCGACGGCGTGGCGATGCCCGTTGACGACACCATCACGATCGCGTCGATTTGCGAGGGCTTGAGCCCTGCCTGATCCAGCGCGCCGGCTGAGACCTCCGCGAACAATGCCGAGGCGCCTTCGAGGAAGGCGGCGCTGCGTTCCGGCCATCCCTGCTGCTGGTGGAACCACGCGAAGGGGCTGACGGAGAACCGCCTGGCGATGCCGGAATTGCCGAACACCGGCGTCAGACGTTCAAAATCCTGGTGGCGGCCTCCGAAAATCTCACCGGCCTCGCGGATCACGTCTTCGGTGCGCATCTCATATGGCGGCACCGCCGTGACGAGGCTCAACAATCCGGCCATTACGCAACGCTCCCCTGCAATCCAGGCGCTTGCCGCCCGCATGCCGCAACTGGCATAGCTTCCACTCTATGCGAGTTGCGCCGTGAATATCACTGAAATCTTTCTGCTCTTCGCAGGCGGCCTGCTCGCGGGCTTCATCAATGTCATGGCCGGCGGGGCCGGCTTCATGACATTCCCGCTGCTGCTCGCCGCCGGCATGTCCGAGACCGAGGCGAATGCCTCCAATTTCGTGGCGTTGCTGCCCGCCAATGTGGTCGGCGCCTATGTCTACAGGCGGGAATTGCAGACGGTGCGGCGGCATCTGGGTTTCAGGCTGCTGCTGGCGGCGGCCGGCGGCGTCCTCGGGTCATACATCCTGATCCACACCGGCGAAGCAGCCTTCGAACGCGTCATTCCGTGGCTCTTGCTGTTTGCGACACTGTCTTTCGCGCTGGGGCCGTGGATCAAACAGAAGCTTGAACGCGACTTTGCCTTCGATGGCGCGCGCTGGCTGTGGCTGTCCTTCGTTCTTGAATTCGCGGTGTTTGTCTATGGCGGCTATTTCGGGCTTGGCATGGGCATCGTGATGTTCGCGATCTATGCGATCTTCTCGCAGATGACCATGCACCAGGCCAATGCCATCCGTAACGTCACCATCACGCTCATGACGGTGCTCTCCATCGTGATCTTCGCCAAAGCGGGCATCATTCGCTGGGTTCCATCCCTGATCATGATGACGGGCGCCATGCTGGGCGGCTATCTCACCGCCCGCATCGCGCTGCGCATGCCGCAGAACTATGTGCGGCGCGGCATCCTGATCTGGGCCATCTGCCTCACGGCGCTGGCGTTCTGGCGCTATCACTGATTTTGGCGAGCTGCGCCTCGCGGTGCGCGGCATAGAGACCCGAAGCGACGATCAGCGCCATGCCCAGCATGGCGATCCAGTCCGGAAACTCGCCGAACACCACAATTCCCGAGAAGATCGAGAACACCATCACCGAATAGCGGAAGGGCGCGGTGGCGGTGAGTTCGCCCACCCGCAGGGTGGCGACCATGAAGAGATAGCCGGAGGATAGAAAACAGGCGGCCAGCGCCAGCAGCCCCACCTGCCAGGCTTCCGGCCAGTGCACGCCCTGAACGAGCGCCAGCAGGGCGCCGCCCAGCATCACGAAACCGGCATTGGCCAGCGCCACCACGAAGGTGGGAATGCGCGCCGGAATGCGCTTGGTCAGGATGTCGCGCACCGCCACGAAGAACACGATGACCAGCGCGAGAAGCTGGTAAGCATCGAAGCTGGCAACCGAGGGCTTGACGATCATCAGTACACCGATGAAACCGCCGATGATCGCCGCCATGCGCCGCCAGCCGATGCGCTCACCGAGAAATAAGGCCGAGAGCAGCGCGACGGCGAGCGGCACCGCCTGCATCACCGAGGTGAGGTTGGCGATCGGCATGTGCATCAGCGCGGTGACGAAGGCGATCGTCGAGATCACGTCGAAGCCGCTGCGCATCAGGAGGGGGCGGTTGGCCATGCCTGGAAGGTCCCGCAGCAGGCCCTGGGCGGCGCAGATGGCGCCCAGGATGAGAACGCAGAACAAGCCGCGGATCGTCACGATCTCGCCCACTGGCAGGCTTTCGCCCACCAGTTTCACGATCGTGTCGTTGCCGACGAAAGACCCCATGGCCAGCACCATGAGCAGCCCCGCGCGAAGCGCGGTGTTCCGGGGGAGCGGAAACTGCGGCAAGTTCACGGGCGGGCCGCTCAGCCGCCAGTGACGCTCATGTGGCGGGCAACCGCCGGCTTGTTGCGGCGGCGGTCGATGACGAAATCATGGCCCTTGGGCTTGCGCGAGATCGCTTCACTGATCGCCGCGTCGAGCAGCGCGTTGCCTTCGGACGCGCGGAGCGGCGCGCGCAGGTCGGCGGCGTCCTCCTGGCCAAGGCACATATAGAGCGTGCCGGTGCAGGTGAGCCGCACGCGGTTGCAGCTTTCGCAGAAATTATGGCTCAGCGGCGTGATGAAGCCCAGCCGCCCGCCGGTTTCCCTGACGCGGACATAACGCGCCGGGCCGCCGGTCTTGTAGGGGATGTCTTCCAGCGTGAACTGTTCCATCAGCCCGGCCCGCAGGACCGAAAGCGGCAGATATTGCTCCGTGCGGTCACCGTCGATGTCGCCCATCGGCATGGTTTCGATCAGCGTCAGGTCCATGCCCTCGCCATGCGCCCAGCGGATCATTTCGGGAATCTCGCCGTCATTGACGCCCTTCAGCGCCACGGCATTGATCTTGATGCGCAGCCCGGCGGCCTGGGCGGCGCGGATCCCGTCCTTCACCTTCGGTAATTCGCCCCAGCGGGTGATCCTGCGGAACTTCTCCCCGTCCAGCGTATCGACCGAGACATTGATGCGGCGCACCCCATGCGCGGCAAGCTCCGCGGCGTGTTTGGCCAGCTGTGAGCCATTGGTGGTCAGGGTCAGCTCCTCAAGCGCGCCGCTGCGGAGGTGGCGGCCGAGGCTTTCGACCAGGGTCATGATGCCCTTGCGCACCAGCGGTTCGCCGCCGGTGAGCCTGATCTTGCGCACGCCCTTGTCGATGAAGGCGGTGCACACGCGGTCGAGCTCTTCGAGCGACAGCAGGTCCTTCTTGGGCAGGAAGGTCATGTCCTCCGCCATGCAATAGACGCAGCGGAAATCGCAGCGGTCGGTGACCGAGACGCGGAGATAGGTCACATGACGGCCGAACGGATCGATCAGGGCTGGCTGTTCGCTCATGCGTTATATCTGGCCATAGATGGCGGAAAGGTCAACCGGACGCTTGGGCGCGGCGCAGGTCCTGGCTGCCGGGCAGGAAGAAGGTCAAGAGCCCGATGGCCGGCAGGAAGGCGCACATGTGGAACACAAAGCCGATCGAGGTGACGTCCGCCAGCATGCCGAGCAGGGCCGCCCCCACCGCGCCGATGCCGAAGGCGACGCCGAAGAACAGGCCGGAGATCATGCCGATCCGCTCCGGCACCAGCTCCTGGGCATAGACCAGCATGGCGGAAAACGCCGATGCCAGGATGAAGCCGATGGGGATCGACAGCGCCACCGTCCAGAAATGGTTGGCATGGGGCAGCAGCAGGGTGAAGGGCAGAGCGCCCAGCACCGAGAACCAGATCACCGCCTTGCGGCCGATGCGGTCGCCGATCGGGCCACCCAGCAGGGTTCCCGCCGCGAAGGCCGCCAGATAGATGAACAGGTCGATCTGGGCGCGTTCCGGCGTCAGGCCGAACGCGTCGATCTGGTAGAAGGTATAAAAGCTGCTCATGCTGGTGGTGTAGACGAATTTCGAAAACATCAGGCAGAGCAGGATGAACAGCGAAACGGCGACCATCCGGCGCGGCAGCGGCTGCGCGGGCGCTGCCGCCCGCTTGCCGGCCCCGGCGGCCGCCAGGCTGTGGGAGTACCAGCTTGCCGCGTAGCTCAGGATCAGGATCGAGATCAGCGCCAGCGCCGCGAACCAGCCGATGCTGCTGATGCCGTGTGGAATGACGATGAAGGCCGCCAGCAGCGGCCCGATCGCTGTGCCGAAATTGCCGCCCAGCTGGAACAGCGATTGCGCATAGCCATAGCGCCCGCCGGATGACAGCCGCGCCAGCCGCGAGGCTTCCGGATGGAAGACCGACGAACCGAGGCCGATGAGCGCCGCCCCGGTCAGAACCATCGCATAGCTGCCGGCAAAGCCCAGCACGACAAGTCCCGCGAAGGTGAGGGCGGGAGCCAGCGCCAGCGAATAGGGCACCGGGCGCTTGTCGGTATAGAGCCCGACCAGGGGTTGCAGCACCGCCGCCGTCGCCTGGAATGCCAGCGTGATGAAGCCGACCTGGGCAAAGCTGAGACTGTAGATCTCGTGCAACAGCGGATAGATCGACTGCAACAGCGCCTGCAGCGTGTCATTGATCAGGTGCCCGGCGGCGACCGCCCAAAGCACCGCCTGCGCGGCAACGGGGGCGCCGGCGGCGGCGGAATAGCGGTGGATGCTGGCCATCGCTGTCCGACTAGCGCAATTGTCCTGGAACGCCAATGCCGCGGGGGCAGACGTGCCATGCCGGGAAGCAGCGGGCTTGTGTGGAACTCAAGGGCCCCTGGCGGTTGTCAGCAGCCAGTCCTTGAAGGTGTCGAGCGCCTCCGAGCGCCGGCCGCTGCCCGGCTCGATGATGCTGTAGGCGTAGTCCTGCTTGATGGCGATGTCGAACAGCTGCACCAGCCGGCCGCTCGCCAGGTCGTCGGCGATCAGGCTGCGGGGGCAGAGCGCGATGCCCTGTCCGGCAAGGGCGGCGGCGCGGAGCAGGTTGAAGTCCTGAAAGATCGGCCCGGGGGACGGCCCGGCATGTTTCAGCCCGGCATGGCGCATCCAGTTCTGCCAGTCGAGCCTATCGGTATCATGCAGCAACGGCTTGCCAAGGATCGCCGGCGGCGCGTCGAAGGGGCCTTCCTTTTCGAGGTAGATCGGGTTGCAGATCGGCACGGTGCTGCCGGGGAGCAGCCTCGTGCTCCGGCACCCCTCCCATTCGCCAGCGCCCCACAGCACCGCAATGTCCACTTCCTCGAAATCCAGCTTCTGGCCGGCGAAGGCATAGACGATCTTGACCGAAACATCGGGATGGGCGCGGAAGAATTCGGACAGGCGCGGGATCAGCCAGATGGTCGCGAAGGATGGCAGCGCGGCGATGGTCAGGGCGGGGCCCGTGTCGGAATTCTGCAGACGGCGGCAGGCCGCCGCCATGATGTCAAAGGCCTCGGCCAGCGAGCGGGCCAGATCCTGCCCCTTGGCGGTGGGAATGGTCTGGCGGCCCAGACGGTCAAACAAGGTGATGCCGAACCATTCCTCCAGCTGGCGCACCTGGTGGCTGACGGCTGACTGGGTTACGTTCAGCTCGGCGGCGGCGCGCGAGAAGCTTCCCGAGCGGGCGGCCGCCTCGAAGCAGCGGAGCGCATTCAAAGAGGGCAGGCGGGTCAGAGCCATTACTCCATGAGAAATTCTCATATATTATGTGAGGGATCGTCTTTTGACACAAGGGGCTATCCGGGGAAGTTATCGCCTCCCGCCACCAAACCGAGGAGATGACGCACCATGGCCGCCCTGGAACGCCCCGCACTGGTCGATTACCGCAACAACGGCAAGAAGCCGAAGCCCACCTTCTCGGCTGCCGAGATGCAGCGCCGCCAGGACGCCATCCGCGGCTGGATGAGCAAGGCCAAGGTCGATGCCTGCCTGTTCACCAGCTATCACAACATCAACTATCTCTCGGACTTCCTCTATTGCTACTTTGGCCGCAAATACGGCCTGTTGATCACGCATGACAAGGCCACTTCGGTGACCGCGGCGATCGACGGCGGCCAGCCGGCGCGGCGCACCTACGGCGACAACGTCACCTACACCGACTGGTCGAAGGAGAATTATTTCACGGCGGTGAAGGGCCTGATGAAGGGCGCCCGGCGCATCGGCATCGAGTTCGATCATGTGAACCTTGATTTCCGCGCCCAGCTGGCGGAGGCGTTCCCCGGCGTCGAGTTTGTCGACGCGGCCGCGCCGTCGATGCGGCTGCGCATGATCAAGAGCGCCGAGGAAATCAAGCACATCACCAAGATGACGCGGATCGCCGATCTCGGCGGCGCCGCGGTCGTCGAGGCAACCGCGGTTGGCGTGCCCGAACATGAGGTCGCGCTGCATGCGACCCAGACCATGGTGCGCGAAATCGCCAAGGTCTGGCCGAACGGCGAACTGATGGATACCTGGACCTGGTTCCAGTCCGGCGTCAACACCGACGGCGCCCACAACCCGGTCACCTCGCGCAAGATCAGGCGCGGCGATATCCTGAGCCTCAACTGCTTCCCGATGGTGGCGGGTTACTATGTGGCGCTCGAGCGCACGCTGTTCGCCGAGACGGCCTCCAAGGAGCATATCCGCCTCTGGGAGATCAACTGCCACATCCATGATGAAGGCAAGAAGCTCCTGGTGCCTGGCAACAAGTGCTCGGACGTCGCCAAGGCGCTGAACCAGATCTATGCCGAGCATGACCTGCTCAAGTACCGCACCTTCGGCTATGGTCATTCCTTCGGCGTGCTCTGCCACTATTATGGCCGTGAGGGCGGGCTGGAACTGCGCGAGGATTGCGACACGGTGCTGGAGCCCGGCATGGTGGTGTCGATGGAGCCGATGATCATGATTCCGGAAGGCCAGAAGGGTGCTGGCGGCTACCGCGAGCACGACATTCTGGTGATCACCGAGAAGGGCAACCGCAACATCACGGGCTTCCCCTATGGCCCCGAGCACCTGATCGTGAAGGCCGGCGGCGGGAAGACGTCCGCCGCGAAGAAGAAGCCGGCCGCCAGGAAGAAGGGCGGCAAGAAGCGGCGCTGAGACGCCGGCGTCCGTAGGTTGCGAAAGGGTTCATGGGCCGCGGCGGTCAGGGGGGCTTGCATCCCCGGGTGCGCGGCCTATGATCTTTTCTCACCAAGCCGCACGGCGAGAAAAGGCGGGGGAACAGGGGAATGGCTGAGCACGGACTGGCTGGCGATGCGATGGTGCGCTTCGTCAATGTGCAGAAGAGCTATGACGGCGAAACGCTGGTCGTCAAGAATCTGAACCTTGACATCGCCAAGGGCGAATTTCTCACCATGCTGGGCCCGTCGGGTTCCGGCAAGACCACCACGCTGATGATGCTCGCCGGCTTCGAGCCCGCCACCCATGGCGAGATCTATCTCAAGAACCAGCCGATCAACAATGTTCCTCCGCACAAGCGCGGCATCGGCATGGTGTTCCAGAACTACGCGCTGTTCCCGCACATGACTATCAATGAAAACCTGGCCTTTCCGCTGCAGGTGCGGAACGTGCCCAAGGCCCAGATCGAGGAGCGGGTGGCCAGGGTTCTGAAAATGGTGGAACTGCCACAGATGGGCAACCGCCGCCCCGGCCAGCTCTCTGGCGGCCAGCAGCAGCGCATCGCGGTTGCCCGCGCGCTGGTGTTCGAACCTGATCTCGTGCTGATGGACGAGCCGCTGGGGGCCCTGGACAAGCAGCTGCGCGAACAGATGCAATATGAGATCAAGCACATTCATGAGCGGCTCGGCGTCACCATCGTCTATGTGACGCATGACCAGTCGGAAGCGCTCACCATGTCCAACCGCATCGCGGTGTTCAATGACGGCGTGGTGCAGCAGCTCTCGACCCCGGCCGAGCTCTATGAGCGCCCGGTCAATTCCTTCGTCGCCCAGTTCATCGGCGAGAACAACAAGCTGAAAGGCACGGTGGCCGAGATCGGCGCCGGCAATGTCGCCACCGTGAAACTCGAGACCGGCGAACTCGTGAAGGCCCTGGCCATCGGGGCGCGCGAGAAGGGCGGCCGGACCCTGCTCTCGGTGCGGCCGGAGCGCGTCGAGATCAATCCCTCGGTGGACTCGGCCGATGTCATCCTCAAGGGCCGCATCGCCGAACTCATCTATCTGGGTGATCACATCCGCGCCCGCCTGGAAGTGGCGGGAGACGACAATTTCATCGTCAAGGTGCCCAACAAGGGCGCGGCCGGAGACGTCGAGGAAGGGCGCCAAGTAAGCGTCGGCTGGAAGGCCGCGGACTGCCGCGCGCTCGACTACGCCGAGTTCCGGCACTAGGGCGGCGCGATGGCGGCCGGGCGCGGCTTGAGAAGCTTCGCGTGCTGGCTCGTCAGTCTTGTGGTGGCGCTCGGCCTGCTGCTGCCGCTGCCGGCGGGCCGCGCCCAGAATGAAGAGGTGGACCTCGCGCTGGTGCTGGCGGTGGATTGCTCGTTCAGCGTCGACGCCCGCGAATTCGCCTTGCAGATGGAAGGCCTCGGCCGCGCCTTCATGACCAGCGAAGTGAAAGAGGCGATCGCCCAGGGGACGCGCCAGCGCATCGCCGTGGCCGTCGTGCAATGGTCGGACGACCGTAACCAGACGGCGGTCATGCCGTGGACGGTGATCGCCGGTGGCGCCGATGCCGATGCCTTCGGCATGCGGCTGCTCAACATGCCGCGCGCCCTCTCGGAAGGCGGCACCTCGATTTCGGCGGCCCTTCTTTTCTCCGCAACGCTTCTGCGGTCGGCCCCTCCCGCCGAACGCCTGGTGATCGACGTCTCCGCCGATGGCCGCAACAACAGCGGGCCGCAGGTGGCGGAGGTGCGCGACCGGCTGGTGGCGGCGGGCATCACCATCAACGGCCTCACCATTCTCAACGAATGGCCGACGCTCGACAGCTATTTCGAAAACAATGTGGCCGGCGGCCCCGGGCATTTCGTGGTGCCCGCCGCCGACTATGATGCCTATGGCGAGGCGATCCTGCGCAAGCTTCTGCGTGAGATCGTGGGGCCCAGCGTGACATGAGCGGTTTCGTGCTCGGCGTGGTGCCGGAAATCCGCTTCGGGCCAGGCCGGGTCGCCGACGTCGTGACGAAGGCGGAGGCGCTCGCCGGGCGCGGCGCCATGGTTCTGATCGTCGCCGATCCGGCGCTTGAGGCCGCTGGCATCACGGGCCTCGCGCGCGATCTTCTCGGCAAGGCCGGTTTCGAAACCCAAACCTATGACACATTCGCGGGCGAGGCGCGTGCCGCGGATGTGGACGGCGCTGCGGCCATGGCCCGGCAGGGCGGCGCGAGGCTCGTTCTGGGGCTTGGCGGCGGCACGGCGCTCGACACCGCCAAGCTCGCCGCCTGCTGCGCCGTCTCCGGCCTTCCCGCCATGGCCTATGCGCTCTGCGCCACGCCCTTGCCGGAAAACCGCCTGCCGCTGATCGCCGTTCCGACCACGGCCGGCACCGGCTCTGAGGCGACCCGGGTGTCGGTCTACAGCGACGCGGCGAAGAACAAGGTCTGGGCCTGGGGCGAGGAACTCAAACCCGATGTGGCGATCCTCGACCCGGAGCTCACCGTGGCGCTGCCGCCCGCCATCACCGCGGGAACGGGGCTCGACGCGCTGGTCCACGCCATCGAAGCGGCCACCAACAAGCAGGCCAATGCCGGCAATGATCTCTACTGTCTCGAAGCCATCAGGCTGATTGCGGAAAATCTCGAGAAGGCGGTTCACCACCCGGGTGACATCGCGGCGCGCGGCGCGATGCTGCTCGCGTCCTGCTATGGCGGCATTGGCATCGACAATTGCGGCACGGCGCTCGCCCATAACATCGCGCACGCAGTCGCAAATCTTGCCCCGATCCCGCATGGCCGGGCCACCGGGCTCGCCATGATGGCCAGCATGGATTGGGTGGCGGAAGGAAACCGCCCAGGCTTCGCCCGCGTTGCCACGGCGCTTGGCTCGGACGATCCGGTAGGGGCCTTCGCGCGGCTGGTGCGGGCGAGCGGCCTCAAGGTCAGCCTGGCCGATGAGTTGGCGCATGTGACGCCGGACCTGCTCGCCCGCCACATGGCGCTTCCCGCCAATGCCCCGATGCGCAAGTCGACGCTGCGCTATCCGTCCGGTGATGACCTCTTAATGCTGGCGGAGCGGTTTCTCGGATTGTCGTGACGTTGTTTACACCACATGCTAGAGGCCGGTTCGTGGATTCTGAACTTTGCGAGAATGCGCGCTGGTTGATTGGCGCGGCGGCGAATGGGCTGGGCGCGCGCGAGGGCCCCGGCATCAGCGAGGTGTTGGAGAGGCTTGCCGCGCAGGACTTGAGCGTAGCGGCGTTTCGTGAACCTTCCCCCACCAGCCTGCCGGTGCTCGACCATCTGCCGCAATGCCTGGGCGAGGCGATGCTGCTCGACGCCAATCTCGCCGCGGCCATCGCCGCGGTGGAGGACGGGCTGCAATGGCGGCAATCCGCCGCCTATTCAGACAGCCTGCTGGGCGAAGGCTTCACGGCGAATTATGGCTGGGCCGAAATCATCGGGCCGCATGGCTTCTTCCCCGGCGATGATTTCCTGCTGGGCCTTTTGATGCTGGGGCCGGGCCGCCACTACCGCGATCACTATCACCCCGCGCCTGAACTCTACTGGCCGCTGACCTCGGCGAGCCTGTGGAGCCGCGACAGCGGACCATTCGTTGAATGGCCCCAGGGCGGCACCATCTGGCATCCGCCGCTCACCGTGCACGCCACCCGCACCGGGGAGACGCCGTTGCTTGCGGTGTGGAGCTGGACGCGCGACACGGCAACGCCGGCCAGGCTCACCTGATGATGGGGACGATCCGGCTTGTCCTGATCGCCGCCGTACTGGCCTATCTCGCGATCGTGCTGTTCATGTATGTGCAGCAGCGCAGCATCCAGTATCTGCCGAGCCGCGCGGGAACCTCGCCGCAGGCGGCGGGGCTCAGCGGCGTCAGCGAAGAACGCCTTGTCACGCCTGATGGCGAAACCATCGTGCTGTGGCATGCGGAACCGCGCCCCGGCATGCCGACGATCCTGTTTTTTCATGGCAATGGCGGCGAACTGGCTGACCGCGTTGGCCGCATGTCATATTACCAGTCGCGCGGCTTCGGGGCCTTGTTCGTGTCCTACCGCGGCTATGGCGCCAGCACGGGTTCGCCCACCGAGCAGGGGCTGATGGCCGACGCCCTGGCCGCCTATGGCTTTCTCCTGGCCCGCGGTGTGACGCCGGAGAACATCGCGGTGGTGGGCGAGTCGCTGGGCACCGGTGTCGCCGTGCAGCTCGCGGCGCAAAAGCCGGTGGCGGCGGTGGCGCTCGAGGCTCCGTTCACCGCAGCGGCCGATGCCGGAGCAGACATGTATTGGTGGCTGCCGGTGCGGCTGCTCATGAAGGATCAGTTCCGCTCGCGCGATCACATCGTGGCGGTCAAGGCCCCGTTGCTGATCCAGCATGGCGAACGTGACCGGGTGATTCCCGCCGCGCAGGGCAAGGCGCTGTTCGCGCTGGCCAAAGAACCGAAGGAACTAGTGATCATCCCGGATGTCGGACATGACATGATCGCCATTCCGGACGTATGGGCGCGCGAGGTGGATTTCTTTCTGGCCAGGATGAAAAAACAATAGTGCCGGCGGGTGTCGTTCTACCGGTCTTGTGGAGAGATGTCCTTGATCCGCGCGACGTGTGCGGCGATCTCATCCCTTGAATATTTGCTGTGGACCCTTGTGGTGGATGCCGGGTGATTGATGAGACCGAGTTTCTTTTCCGGGCGCCAGGCGCGCTTTGGCCTTATCGGGCGCGGCGCAAATCCGCCGCCGCAGGTGGGGCACACATTGTGGAGAACGCCATCGGCGCAGCCGGCGCAATAGGTGCATTCATAGCTGCAAATGCGGGCATCCGCCGACTCGGGCGGTAGGTCCTTGTCGCAGAGCTCGCAGTTCGGGCGAAGTTCAAGCATGTCGGCAATCTCCTCTGGCCTCAATATCCCGGCGGCGGGATGAAGCCACCATACTCCTTTTCCAGCAGTTCGGCGAAGCGTATTGAAGTGTAGTCGCCATATTGCCTGGTGATGATCTGCACACCGGCTGGAAGCCCATCCGGCGTGAGGCCCATCGGCGCCACCGTGGACGGCAGATAGAAGCACCCCGAGTAGCCCGCCCAGAACAGCTGGTCGGTGGTGGGCACCCGCTTGCCGTTGACGGTAATCTTGCGCTCATGGCGCTCACCCACATGATCATGTGGAAACGCGGCGGAGGCGGCGGCCGGGCAGATCAGCACATCCCAGTCCGCGAAGAAGGCTTCCCACAACAGCCGCATCTGGTGCCGCCGCTCATTGAACTTGAGCCAGTCGCGGTGCGAGAGCACATAGGCGCGCAGCATCTTGGTGAGGTAGCTGTCATCCCGCGGATCAGCGGCCGCCACTTTTGCCGCATTGGTGGCAAACTCGGCGTCCGACTGGCGGCGGCTGGTGGCCGAGCGCAACAATGCGATGTAAACATCCATCGCTTCCTTCGTGGAGAACTGCGGCCGCGCCGTGGTCGAGAGTTTCTTCACGCGCTTGCCAAGAAATGTGATCAGCCGTCCGAGCAGGTCCTGCACCGGAAGATCCACCTCGGACTGCGGGTCGGTCACCATGGCGGCGACCCGGAAATCCCGGAGGCTGGTCTGGCGGGCGGGCGGCAGCGCGAGCCGGTAGCCGCGCGCCTCCGTGCCGGAGGGGCCGGCAAGCAGCTTCATCATCGTGGTGAGGTCGCGCGCCGAGCGGGCGAGCGGGCCCGCCACGCTGATGTCGCTTGGCTGCACCACGCCGGGCAGCAGATGGCCCTGATAGGGCACCACGCCGTAAGTCGGCTTGTGGCCATAGACGCCGCAATAATGCGCCGGGTTGCGGATCGAGGCGCCGATGTCGGAGCCGATCTCCAGCGCCGACATGCCGGTGGCGAGCGCCACGGCCGACCCGCCGGACGAGCCGCCCGGCGCGCGCGTCAGGTCCCATGGGTTGTTGGTGGTGCCATAGATCGCGTTGTAGCTCTGCCAGTCGGCCAGCATCAGCGGCACGTTGGTCTTGCCATAGATGATGGCGCCGGCGTGGGTGAGCCGTTCGATGGCCACCGCATCGGCGGAGGCGATGTTGTCACGGAAACGCGGGTCGCCCCAGGTCGAGGGCGTGCCGGTCCAGTCGAAACTCTCTTTCGCCGTCATCGGCACGCCATCGAACGGGCCTTTGGGCTTTCCGGCCTTGAGCCGCCGGTCTGCTGCCGCGGCGGCCTTGCGGGCGCGGGCGATATCCGTCACCACCACGGCGTTGAGGGCGGCGTTGTGCCTTTCATATTGCCCGAGACAGGCATCGAGCAGTTCACGCGCGGTAATCTTTTGCGCGCGCAACAGCCGCGCGAGTTCGGTGGCGGAACGGAAGGGAAGGGCAAGGCTGGGCATGAGAAGCTCCTAAGCGGAATAGCTTTAGCCTGTCCCGCAAGCGTGGGGAATTGGCTTCTCAGCGATTGGGCCGGTTTGCGCTGTTGCTGAAACATTATGTCTGGTCAGGCGCCCCCCGGGCGAAGGCCGCGGTCCAGCTTTGACAAAAGGAAGCTGGATGCCAGCCTGCGCTGGCATGACGGCTGAGAAACACGGACCGATTCAGCCAAAACGAAAAGCACCCTAGAAGTCATCGCCAGCCCTGGCATGAACCTTAAGATGATGGACTGGTTCGGTAAGAGTCCTGGACCGATAGCGGCGTTTTCAAGTGCGATGGAAAGTCTATGTCAAAACCGATATAAGACCTCATGAGGCGGGTCCTGTTTCTTGGGGATTGCTTCGACGTCCTGCGGTCCTTTCCTGTTGATGTGCGGCGCCGTTCAAAGACCTGATGCGGAGATATGGGCAATGACAGAAGATAGTTTCGAGAGCGTCTGGGACGCGCTGGAGGACTCGCCTGCCGAGGCGGCGAACATGAGGGCCCGGGCCGGGCTGATGGTGGCCATTCAGGAGGCCGTTGGCGGCTGGCAACTCACGCAAGCCGAAGCCGCCAGGCGGCTGGGCGTCACGCAACCGCGTATGAACGATCTCTTGCGCGGGCGGATCGACAAGTTCAGCCTTGACGCGCTGATGATCCTTGCGATCAGCGCCGGGCTCACTGTCGAGTGGCGCGTGGTAAAAAGCGCTGCGTGAAAACAGCGGAAAGTTCAACACGGCTTATGGAACTCGCGCCTGGCCCTGCTTTAGTCGGCCAGCCGCGGCGTCCGGTAGAGCTCCTCGCCCTTCGCGGCGATGACCACATCCACCAGATAGCGCGCGATGCCCTTCTCGCTCATGGTGATGCCGAGGCCCGGTGCGTCGGGCACCATGATTTCCCCGTTGGCGTTGGGCAGCAGATGGGTCTCCGTCATGTCATAGGCCACGGACTTTGGCGCGAAGGGATACTCGCAGATCACATCCCTCTCGAGCCCCGCATAGGGCTGGATCGATGCGCACAGCGCCAGATGCGAGGTGAAGGTATGGTTCACATAGGTAACGCCGCGGGCTGACGCGTAATCCGCCACGCGCTTGGCGGGGCCGAGGCCGCCGATCCGTCCGCAGTCGATCTGGATGAAGGACACCTTGCCGTAGTCGATGAGCTGGCGGGCCATGTGGAAGTTGTGCGAGGCCTCGCCGCCCGCCAGCCTGATGTTGCCAGACCGCGCGGCAAGGCCCGCATAGGCGTCATAGGCGCCGCCGAGGAACGGTTCCTCCAGCCACCCGGCATTCACCTCTTCGAGCATGGCGATACGCGCCGCCGCCGCGTCAACGTCCTCGCGGAAGATCTGCCCGGCGTCGATCAGCAGGCGGCAGTCCGGCCCGATGCCCTCGCGCGCCGCCTGCAGGTGGTCGCGGTCATCCTTGAGCGAACCGCGCCCGAACGGCCCCCAGCCGCATTTGACGGCGCGGAAATTCTTCTCCCGCGCGCTGCGGCAGCCCAGGAGCGTTTCCTGCGGCGTGTCGCCGAACAGCTGTGAGGCATAGGGAAGCTTCGGATAGGCGCGTTTGTAGCCAAGCAGCTGATAGGCGGGCTGGCCACGCTTCCGTCCCAGAATGTCCCACAGCGCCATCTCGATGCCGGACCAGCTGTGCGCGGCCTGCAGGAGGTCCATGCACTCAAGTTCCACGGCCGCCGCCAGCGCCGCGATATCCTCCGGCACTGCCAGCGGCTTTCCCAGCACCACGTCACGCAGCGGCTTGCAGGCGCCATGCGACATCGGGCAGACATAGGCGGCGATCGAGGTGAGCGGCGAGGCTTCGCACTCGCCCCAGCCGGTGATGCCGCCGGCCACCACACGCACCAGCAGCGCGTCCTGGCTGCCGTCGCCGGCATCGGTGACGGTGGGCATGGAAAGATAGAAGAAGTCGATGGCTTCGATGGTCATGCGGTCCTCAGCCTTTGAGTTTCGGATAGCGCAGGCGCAGGCCCGGCGTCTCCAGTCTTGCAACATGCACCGACCAGCCGCACAGGCTGGCGATGATCAGCGTCTTCATGTCGGGCCCGCCGAAGGCGATGTTGGTGGGCGCCACGAGCATCAGCTGTTCCCAGTCATCGTAAAGCGCTTCCAGCTGTCCCGCCGGCGTCAGGCGATAGATGATGTTGGGATTGTAGAGGCTGATGTAGAGATTGCCCGACACATCCAGCGCCAGCCCATCCGGCACCTGGCGTGGCAGCTCGACGAGAATCTCGCGCTTGCCCGCCGAACCATCGGCCAGGATTTCAATCCGTGAAATGAGCGGCGGCGAGGACTCGGCCACATAGAGATGGCGTCCATCAGCCGAGAGGCACATGCCATTGGTGAAGCCATTGGCCTGCCGGTCCCAGATCGTGGCGCTGCCACCCGGCGCCACCTTCCAGATCCAGCCGTCGCTGGCGCCCCAATTGCCGGAGTCCGAGACATAGAGATTGCCGGCATCGTCGAACACCGGATAGTTCGGCACCCGCATCTTCTGCGCCGCGTTGCCATTCGCATAGACCGAGACGCGGCCATCGGGCGTGATGCGGTGAACGGCGGGCGCCTTGTCGTCGCAGGCATAGGTGTTGCCGTCGGCATCATGGGCAAGGCCCAGCAGGAAGCCACCCGGCACGCGCGCCACGTCCTCAAGCGGGCCGCCGTCAAGCCCGAAGCGGTAGAGCTGTCCGGCCTCGCCGCCGGCATAGGCGCGGCCGTCCGGGCCCCAGGCCACCGCCTCGGGATGATCGAAGAGATGGCCAATGTTCCTGAGTTCGAGCATGTTCGGCATGTGTGACTTTCCCTGCGTCAAGCGTCATCATCGGCGATGACGCTTGACGGTGATTTGCCCATACCTATAGTTTCTTACAGCAGTTCAGATCAATGTCCGGCATTCCGGAATTCGGTTGCCGAAAGCGAAAGCGCAAAGGCCTCACATGGGATTGCTCGACGGCAAGGTCTGCCTCGTGACGGGCGCAGGGCAGGGGCTTGGGCGCTCCGTTTGCCTCGAAATGGCGCGCGAAGGCGCTGAGGTCGTTCTCCTCGAGCGCAACCCCGATACGCTGGCAGCGGTCGCTGCGGAAATCGGCCGCCAGGCGCATCCCTTTCAACTCGATGTCACGGACTATGATCGCTATGGCGCCATCGTCGCTGAGGTCGCCGCAAGGCTTGGCCGCATTGATGTGCTGGTCAACAATGCCGCCATCAATCCGGCGACGCGCACCATCCTGAATGACACGCTGGAGGAATGGCGCCAGACCATCGCCATCAATCTGGAAGCTGTCTACATGGGCTCGAAGCTGGTGGCGCCGCACATGGCCAAGCAGCAGGATGGCCGCATCATCCATATCGCCTCGATCCAGGGCTTTGCCTCGAGCGGCGATTGCGGCTCCTACAATGCCGCCAAGGGCGGCATCATCGCCTATACCAAGTCGATGGCGGTGGAGCTTGGCCGCCATAACATCCTGGTCAACGCGGTGGCGCCCGGCTTCATGGCGACGCCGATGTCGGTGGTGAACGGCGTCGATGAGGCGACGACGCCGGACTTTCTTGAATGGTATGTGGGCCGCCGCAAGATCCCGCTGGGCCGCACCGGCTATCCGGAGGACGTGTCCGGCACGGTGATCTTCCTCGCTTCAGGCTATTGCCGCTACATGACCGGCCAGCTCCTGGTGGTCGATGGCGGCCTGATGAGCACTTTTTGACAGCAAGAGAAAAAGGGAAGGAAACGCCATGCGTGCATCGAAGCTAGCCAATATCTCCCGCCGTGATTTCGTGCTGACCTCCGCCATGCTGGGCGCCTCGGCCCTGGCCGGATCGCGCGGCGCGCTGGCGCAGGACAAGAGCCTCGAAATGTGGTGGTGGGGCGAGCAGGAATTGCCGGGCCTGCAGAAATTCGTCGACAGTTCGATTGCCGCCTACAAGGACGCCACCGTCAAGGCCATGCTGCAGGACACCGCCGTGGTGATCTCGCAATTCCAGACCGCCGCGGCGGCTGGCAACGCGCCGGACGTTCAGTATCTGTGGAACGGCATCTACCACATGGAAAGCGTGTGGCTCGGCTATGTGCGCGCCGTCAACGGCCTCGTGAAGGATGATGTGGTCAAGGCCTCGAACCCCACGATCCTGAGCAACTTCGGTGGCAACACCTACCGGCTCGGCTGGTATCCGCTGCCGATGTTCTGGTGCTACAACAAGGAGCTGTTCGAGAAGGCCGGCCTCGATCCGGAGAACCCGCCCAAGACCTGGGACGAACTGCTGGTCGCCTGTGACAAGCTGAAGTCATCCGGCACCGAGGCGATCGGCGGCGGCATCCAGGACGGCTATTGGAGCGAATGGTACATCAGCCATGGCCTGGTCCAGAACCTCGACAGTTTCGGCGAAGCCGTGCAGCTGTTCGTGGGCGACAAGGATTTCCGCGATCCCAAATATCACGAGCATTGGGTGAAGCTGGAGGAACTCAAGAACAAGGGCTTCCTCAACAAGGACATGCCGTCGCTGGAGCTTTATCCCGGCATCGACCTGGTGGTGGCGGGCAAGCTCGGCATCGGCCAGACCATCGGCACCAGGCTCCCCGCGGACAGCAAGGCCACCGGCGGCAAGATCGGCTACATGGTGATGCCGGTGTTCGGCAAAGGCAAGCTTGCGGGCGTGCCGCTGGTCGATATGCAGGGTCTCGGCATCTCCACCAATTCCAAGAACCCGGAGGCTGCGGCGGCTTTCCTGGAATTCCTCAATTCGCCGGAGCGGCTCAAGGCGTTCTGGGATGCCACGGGCTGGCTCCCCTCCAACACCACCTTCGATTCGAGCGTCATCAGTGACGCCTCGGTGCGCGACATGTGGCAGAAATGGGGGCTCTCGCCCAACATCTCGAACGTCACCAATCTGGTGCCGGGCCTGTGGTATGAGCGCGCCGCCATTCCCACCGGGCAGCGCATCGTGGCTGGCGAAATCACCGGTGAGCAGGCGGGCGAACTCGCGTCCGATGTCGCCAAGGAATGGCGCGACTTCAACCCGGACATGGTCGAGAACTACCGCAAGTGGGCGGATGATCTCTCCAAGATGTAAGCAACGCCTGGGGCGGCTCCCGGACCGGGAGCCGCTGTCGCCATGAGGGTCGCGGAGCGCGTCCAGCCCTATCTCTATGTGCTGCCGCTGGTGGCCTTGCTGGTCTTTGTCTTCGGCTATCCGCTCATCCGCATCTTCGAATTCAGCTTCAAGATGGTGCGCGGCATCGATGGCCCATGGATCGGCTTGCGCAATTACCAGCTGATCCTGTCGCAGGGCGCCTTCTGGGAAGCGGTGCTGCACAATCTGCAGCTGCTGCTCGCCATTCCGGCCATGGTGGCGATCTCGCTGCTGGTATCGATCCTGCTCTATGAGCGCGTTCCCGGCTGGAAGCTCTACCGGGTGATCGTGTTCATCCCCTATATTCTCGCTGTGCCGATCATCGCGGTGGTGATGAAGCGGATGTTCCAGTTCTCAGGCCCCGTGAACGAGGTGCTGCGCTGGCTGTCGCTCGATTTCATGGCGCTGGACTGGATCGGCTCGCCCGACGTGGCGCTGTGGACGGTGATGATCCTGATCATCTGGCGTGAGTCGGCGCTGGGTATCATCCTGTTTCTGGCGCGGCTCCTCAGCTTCGATGAATCGGTGATCGAGGCCTCGCGGATCGACGGCGCCTCGTGGTGGCAGCGCGTCTTCCACATCATCATTCCGCAGATGCGCGGGGTGATCGAGTTCTACGTGGTGATCAGCGTCATCACGCTGCTGTCGGCGGTCTTTGCCTATGTCTATATCGTCGGCGGCGGCCGCGGCGGCCCCGGCACCGCCACCATGGTCATCGAGTTCTACATCTTCAACGCGCTGATCCGCACCAGCCTGCCGGGCATTGCCTCGGCGGCTTCCGTGCTGCTGTTCCTGGTTGCCGTGGCGCTGATCTATCCGCTGTTCCGGGCAAGGCGGCGCGCCGCCGCCGAGGAGAGCATGTCATGAGGGCGCCGTCGCCCGGGTTCGCGGCGAAACAGGCGGTGCTGCTGTTTTCGGCCTTGCTGGCGCTCGCACCCACCGCCTTCATGATCATGACGGCGCTGAAATCGGATGAGGAATATGCCCTCGACAAGGTGGGTCTGCCGTCGCGGCTGGTGATCGAGAACTTCCGCGCCGTGCTGGCCGACAGCCCGTTTCTCGGCTGGATGGTGAACAGCGCGGTGCTGGTCGCGGGCGCCGTGCTGCTGTCCACCGCCGTCTCCTGCCTCGCCGCCTATGCCATCGCCACCATGAAGTTCCGTGGCCGCGATGCGCTGTTCTTCGCCAGCACCACGCTGATGGCGGTGCCGCCCGTGGTGATGATCGTTCCCCTGTTCGTGCTCTATACCAGGCTCGGCCTGATCAGCACCTATTCCGGCGCCATCATCATCTATGCCGGGCTCATCACGCCATTCTCGGTCTATCTTCTCACCACCTTCTTCCGCACCGTGCCGCGCGAGCTGTTCGAGGCGGCGCGCATCGATGGGGCGGGTTCGCTCACCATCCTGTCGCAGGTGGTGCTGCCGCTGTCGCTGCCGCCATTGCTCACGCTGATGGTGGTCAATTCGCTGTTCGTGTGGAACGACCTGCTGATCGCCATCATCTTCCTGCAGGATGACGCCAAGCGCACGCTGATGGCGGGGATCAGCGTCTTCCAGGGCCGCTACAACAACCAGGTGCCGCTCACCATGGCGGGCATGGTGATCGCGAGCGCGCCGATGTTCATTCTCTATGTGTTGTTCCAGAAACATTTCATCCGCGGGCTGATGGCGGGGGCGATGAAATGATCCATATCGCCAATGGCGAGGTTTCGCTGTGCGTCAATCCGGAGGTGGGCGGCACCGTCACCGAAATCCGCCATTTGCCAAGCGGCCTCTCGGTGCTGGGCAGCGTGCCATGGGATGCTGAGACCGGCCCCCTCGCCAGTTTCGCCGCGCGCGATGAAACCGAATGGCTCACCCGCTACACCGGCGGCTGGCCGTTGCTGTTTCCCAATGGCGGCGATGCCTGCCAGTTCGGCAATGCCTTCCATGGCTTTCACGGCGAAGCTTCGATCAGCCCTTGGCGGGCATCGGTCATGGATCATGAAATTCGGCTGGAGCGGCGGTTCTTCACCGTTCCGGTTGTCATGCGCCGCAAGATATCGCTGGCGGGCGGGCATGTGCTGGTCGAGGAAGAGGCCGAGATGCTGGGAGACCGGCCCGCCGAGGTGATGTGGGGCCATCACCCGACCTTCGGGTCTGATCTGCTGGCGGGCCCCATCGAAATCACCTCAGGCGCGAAACGGGTGACGGCCGACGAGGCTTACGATCCTGCCGCCAATCCCTTGCTGCCCGGCGGCAATGGCAGGCTCGCGGCAATGCCGGGAAAGCATGGGCAAGCCGATCTCGCCCATCCCGCGGCACCGCTCGCCGCACTGCTCTATCTCGATGGCTTCGATGAGGCCTGGGCGGCGATCCGGCGGCTTGACGATGCCATCGCTGTTCAGCTCTCCTGGGATCATGCGCGTTTTCCCTGCGCCTGGCTGTGGTATGAGTTGAAAGGCACATCCGATGTGCCGTGGCACAGCCGCGCCATGCTGATCGGCATCGAGCCCAACACCACCAAGCCCGCCTATGGCCTGGCGCAGGCGAAAGCCAGGGGAAGTCAGCTTCTCCGCCTTGAGCCGGGAAGCCGCCACCGCGCCTGGCTCAGGCTCAGCGTGTTCCGGCCGCAAGGCCCCATCGAACGTATTCCGCCATGACCGCAGGCGGTATGAAACAGAGGAGAATGAAATGAGCGCTTCAAGAAGGCTGGACGGCCGTATCGCGGTGATCACTGGCGGCGCGCAAGGCATCGGGCTCGGCATCGCCACCCGGCTGGCGGAGGAGGGCGCCTCCGTGGTGCTTGCCGACATCAAGCAGACCGAGGCGGAACGCGCGGCCGCGCGCCTGCTGGCGTCTGGGCTTTCGGCGGTGGCACTGCCGGTCGATATTGGTCAGCATGAGTCGGTGAAGGCGCTCGCCGCCGAGGTGGATCGCCGCTTCGGGCGCTGCGAGATCCTGGTCAACAACGCCGCCATCGGCATGGACACGCATATCGAGACCATGCGCGTGGAGGATTATCAGCATGTGATCCGCATCAACCAGGATGGCGCCATCCTGATGACCATGTGCTTTGTGCCGCTGCTCAAGAAGGCGGGGCCGGGCCGGCGGGTTCTCAACGTGGCGTCGATCCAGGGCTTGCGCGGCTGGCCGAACCAGCTGGCCTATGCCGCCGCCAAGGGGGCGATCGTCAACTTCACCCGGGCGGCCGCCTGCGACCTCGCGGAATATGGCATCGCCGTCAACGCCATCGCGCCGGGCTTCGTCGATACCCCGATGTCGATCCAGCCCGATGGCTCGCATGAATACGACTCGGACTGGTTCCGCGATATTTATGTCAAGTACGGCCGCATCCCGATGCGCCGCTTCGGCAAGCCCGCCGACATGGCAGGGCCCGCCTTCTTCCTCTGCTCGGATGACGCGCAATATGTGACCGGCCAGATCCTCAGCGTCGACGGCGGCGCCTCGGCGACGTTTTAGCAGGCTGCTGAAGAAGCCTCAAAATCCTGGCTGATCTTCTCTATTGGTGCTTTGCCGGGCGCTGGGACCGGGGATTGAGCGTACGTGCTCTGCCCCCATTCTCTGGACCGTCCCCCGTGAACAATTCCCAAGTCATTGATTTGCGACTCTGATTGAGGCGCTTGAAGGTTTCGATTTTGCAGGAAAGCGGGCTGGTGGCAGTGGTTTCCTTGCAAATTCATTTTTCGATTCACTGTGGCCGCGAGGCGTGATTCACTCCGGGTTGAGAGCGGCGGAGGATTCGGCGATGAAGCCACGTAAGCGGCGCGAGATGGAAGAGATGGACCTGTTCCGGTCACGCCTCGACCAGATCATCAACATGAACCATGAACTCGTGCGGCTGGCGAAGACCGTGACGTGGGAGGCCATCGAAGCCCGCTGCGGCGAGGTCTACAGCGACGGGCCGGGAATGCCGCCCCTGCCCACGCGGCTGATGGCGGGGCTGGCGATCCTGAAGCACACTTACAATCTCTCGGACGAGGCGCTCTGCGCCCGCTGGGTGGAGAACCCGTACTTTCAGTTCTTCTGTGGCGAGACCTTCTTCCGGCACGATCTGCCCTTCGACCGCTCCTCGATGACGCGCTGGCGGCAGAGGATGGGGGAGGAGCGGATCATGTCCCTGCTGCAGGAGAGCCTGTCGGTGGCGGTGAAGACCGGGGCGATGCGGCCGGAGGATACCCGGCGGGTGATCGTCGATACGACGGTGCAGCCCAAGAACATCATGTTCCCAACCGGCGCCAAGCTGCCATGCCCCGGAGGTCGCATGTATCGGGAAAGGCAAGGCTCATGCGCCGAAAGCGGATGGCATTGCAAAGGAGCGGTTGGGTCCTGACGCCCTATGGCTTCACCTGAAACCGCTCTGGCCGGATGATTGACCGCATCTGCCTGTGTCCGAACTGGCAGACTGGTTCTCGTCCTATGTCTATCTGCCGAATATCCAGGACCGGGTCGTGTTGGAAACGGCTATTCGCGACGCGGTCGGCATGCTTGATGCCGCTTTCGCCTATGCCAACGATGTCGACACCGGGTCGGGACGATACCTCGGCCTTGCCCTGGCGCACACGGGTCCCGACATTTTTCCAGCGACGGCAGTCGTTGTTCGGGCAGACGTGGCGGGCGTCCAGATCGCAGACACTCCGAAACCATCCGCAACGGGTCTTGGTGGGACGTCGACATCCAGCCCGGCTCCGACCTCGAACGGGGGAGAACCAGCCGCCGGAAAGCTGGCGGGTCCGCGGAAGCCGAAGCGTTTCTACGGAACTGTCGAGCTCGACATGGTTCGGCCAGTGAAGGCCTTCGACGCAGTCTTGAGCGCTGTCGTGATGGAGCTTCAGCGCGCGAAGGGAGCCAAGGTCAAGATTACCGTGGAGATCGAAGCGGAAGCGCCTGAGGGTTTCGACGATGGAGATGTTAGAGCGGCACCCTATCTGAATGAATCTTTTTGGGATTCCCAAATCAGCGAGAAAATGATTCACACTGTCTGCCGGGTTTGGAGGCCGGCAGTCATGTCGAAAGCGCTGTCACTCGATCTCAGGGTCCGGGTCCTGGC
>NZ_JBJTER010000038.1:0-10636 GCF_046093005.1 Aestuariivirga sp. | reverse complement strand
CCTGCCCGGTCATTCGCGACGTCGCCCTGGATGACGAAGCCCTGCGTGGCGCTGAGCGTGGTGAGGTCGATCACCCGGCGGCTGCCCACCAGCGTCCCGAAGCCGGAGCCCGATCCGAACACCACATAGGCCTCGCCGGCATCCGCGCCGCCGTCGTCGCCTAGTCGACCACCGACGATCACGTCGTCGAAGCCGTCGCCATTGACGTCGCCCGCCGAGGAAACTGACCAGCCCGCCCAGTCACCCGCCACATCGCCCTGGATGATGAAGCCCTGGGCGGCAGTCAGCGTGGTGAGGTCGATCACCCGGCGGCTTCCCACCAGTGTTCCGAAGCCAGATGCTGACCCAAACACCACATAGGCTTCTCCCGCAAGTGCACCACCGTCGCCGCCTGACCAGGCGCCGACGATCATGTCGTCGAAGCCATCGCCGTTGACGTCACCGGCCGAGGCGACCGAATAGCCTGCCCGGTCATTCGCGACGTCGCCCTGGATGACGAAGCCCTGCGTGGCGCTGAGCGTGGTGAGGTCGGCGATGATGGAAACGGAGATCGGGCTCGAGACCGGGCTGACATTGCCCGCAAGGTCCGTGACGGTGGCGGTGAAGCTGCGGTTGCCGAAGCCCATCTCGCCGGTCTGGATCGACCAGCTGCCATTGGCCGCGGCGGTGGTGGTGAGGGTCGTAACGGCTCCGGAAAGCGTCACCGTCGCAAACGGCTCCGCCGTGCCGGAGATCAGCAGATTGGTGTCACTTGTCTTGCCATCGCCCGCGACATCGGTATCGTCCGAGAAGCCGGTGATGACAGGGGCCTGCCCAACCGTATCCAGGGTGAAGGTGAAGCTGGTCGCGGCGGAGGTGTTCCCCGCCACATCGACCTGGCGGACGAGGACGGTGTTCGATCCTTCGGCCGGCGTGAAGCTGGACGACCAGCTGGTGCCGCCATTGGTGGAGTACTGCACCGTGGCCCCGGTCTCGGTGCCGGTGACGGTCAGCGCGCCGGAATTGGTGATCAGGTCACCCGCCGTACCGCTGTCAGTGACAAGCGCCACAGAGGGCGCTACTGCTGGGGCAACCGTATCGAGCGTGAAGCTGAAGCTCGTCGAAGCAGAGGTGTTCCCCGCCACATCGACCTGGCGGACGAGGATGGTGTTCGAGCCTTCGGCCGGTGTGAAGCTGGAGGACCAGCTGGTGCCGCCATTGGTGGAGTACTGCACCGTGGCGCCGGCCTCGGTGCCGGTGACGGTCAGCGCACCGTTGCTGGTGATCCAGTCGGTCGCTGAACTGCCGCTGTCGGCGGCCAGCGCCACCGACGGGGCGGCAGCAGCCGTGTCCAGCGTGAAGCTGAAGCTGGTCAAGGCAGAAGTGTTCCCCGCCACGTCCGTCTGCCGCACCTGAACGGTGTTCGGCCCTTCTACGGGCGAGAAACTCGACGACCAGGTCATGCCGCCATCGGTGGAGTACTGCACCGTGGCGCCGGTCTCGGCGCCGGTGACGGTGAGCGCGCCGTTGCTGGTGATCCGGTCGCCCGCGATCCCGCTGTCGGCGGCCAGCGCCACCGACGGAGCAGCAGCAGCCGTGTCCAGCGTGAAGCTGAAGCTTGTCGAAGCAGACGTATTGCCTGCCACGTCGGCCTGGCGGATGAGGACGGTGTTCGACCCTTCAGCGGGCGTGAAGCTGCTGCTCCAGCTGGTCCCGCCGTTGGTGGAGTACTGAACGGTTGCCCCGGTCTCGGTGCCGGAGACGGTGAGCGCGCCGTTGCTGGTGATCCGGTCGGTTGCCGAACTGCCGCTGTCGGTGGTGAGCGCCACGCCGGGAGCCGCGGCGGCGGTGTCCAGCGTGAAGGTGAAGCTTGTCAAGGCAGAAGTGTTCCCCGCCACGTCGGTCTGCCGCACCTGAACGGTGTTCGGCCCTTCAGCGGGCGAGAAACTCGACGACCAGGTCATGCCGCCATCGGTGGAGTACTGCACGGTGGCCCCGGTCTCCGCGCCGGTGACGGTGAGCGCGCCGTTGCTGGTGATCCGGTCGCCCGCGATCCCGCTGTCGGCGGCCAGCGCCACCGCCGGGGCGGCAGCAGCCGTGTCCAGCGTGAAGCTGAAGCTCGTCGAGGCAGAAGTGTTCCCCGCCACGTCGGTCTGCCGCACCTGAACGGTGTTCAATCCCTCGACTGGTGAGAAGCTGCTGCTCCAGCTGGTTCCGCCATCGGTGGAGTACTGCACCGTGGCGCCCGTCTCGGTGCCGGTGACGGTGAGCGCGCCGTTGCTGGTGATCCGGTCGCCCGCGATCCCGCTGTCGGCGGCCAGCGCCACCGCCGGAGCAGCGGCAGCGGTATCGACAGCCACTATGCCTGCCGGGCTCACCTTAAGCCCGGAAACATCGACCGCGAGGCCGCTGACGCTTGCAATGCGCGCGCCATTGGCAAGCAGACCGGCAATGCCGAGATCCGCCGTGTCCTCTCCGGGCGCCGGAACATATGAGAATACCAGCCGGTTGCTGCCGGCGCCCGCGGCATAGTTGGCCACACCGCCGTTCGAGAGCGCCAGCGCCGGAACGCCATCGGCCACCGTGACCGGCGCCGAGAATTCCACCACGGCCGTTATCGCCTCGCCCAGCGCCAGAGCGCCGTCATTGGGGCCGAAGCCCACCAGACTCAGTCCAACCACCGCGGCCGTGCGATCCAGCAGGGTGCTGACCGTCATCGTCGTTGTGTCGAGCCCGAAGATGCGGTCCGCCCGGCCATCCCCGTCGACATCGTACTGGATGAAAATGGTGCCGGGCGTGGCCGTATACCACATCGAATAGGGGGCAGGGCCAAAGCTGCTCCAGGCGAGGCCATCGGCCTCCGCTTCCGCCCGCATCCGCGACAGCAGTTCCGCGATCATCCCGCCAATCCGCGGGTCACCCGCCGTCCAGTCCGTGAGCGCCTGCCCGGCTGGCACGCCAGTTTCCGGCACTGTCAAGCTAAAGTCAGCGGCGGCCACAAAGTCACGCAGAAGGTCTGGCACTTCCCGCCCGGCGCCGCCATCCCAGAGGAAGCCGCCCCGGAGGCCCACCTTCTCGAGATCTTCAGCGCCGGCGCTTTCAGAGCCCGCCATCCTTATCGCCTTGTGTCAGAGCCGCGGAAGCAAAACGCAATGACCCGGTCCATAGCCTCGCCCCAGTCATAAGATGCCCGCATCAGCGAGCAACTGATGCAATTCTATTCAATCCCTCCGTAGATCGAGCCAGGTTAATGTCTGGCAAAGCGGCCGCGCTTCAACGTTATTCGGGGCAAAGATCAGGCAACAAAATAAATCCAAAAGATAGTTTTCCGTTAACAGCGCCACCAGGTTTCAATGTATATTTTCACAAGTTGGCAAGACCAAGTGAACCGGATGCAAGCGGCTTGCACGCAGCCTCGCGAAAAGGATGCATTGGCGTGTGGCCCGTTTCAAAACCTCGCGTGCCAGTGCCGCGCGATGTCGATGCGCCGGGCCAGCCACACCTTGTCATGGCCCCGCACATAATCGAGGAACTTCGCCAGGCCCAGGGCGCGGCCAGGCCTGCCCACGAGGCGGCAATGCAGGCCCACTGACATCATCTTCGGGCTGCCGCGCCGGCCTTCCTCATAGAGGCAATCGAAGCTGTCCTTCAGATACTGGTAGAAGTGCTCGCCGGTGTTGAAGCCCTGCGGGGTGGCGAAGCGCATGTCGTTGGCGTCGAGCGTATAGGGAATGATCAGGTGACGGCCGCCGCCGGGCTTCGGCAGGAAATAGGGAAGGTCATCGGCATAGTCATCGGAGGAATAGAGAAAGCCGCCCTCCTCCATCACCAGCCGCGTGGTGTTCATCGAACAGCGGCCCGTATACCAGCCCAAAGGCCGCTCGCCGGTGACTTCGGTGTGGATGCGGATCGCCTCGGCGATCTGGCGGCGCTCTTCTTCGGCCGGCATGTCCTTGTGCTCGACCCATTTGAGGCCGTGGCTGGCGATCTCCCAGCCGGCTTCCTTCATCGCCTCCGTCTGGTCCGGCGCGCGCATCAGCGCATGCGCCACGCCATAGATGGTGAGCGGTATCTGCCGCTCCGTGAACATGCGCCACAACCGCCAGAAGCCGGCCCGGGCGCCATACTCATAGATCGACTCCATGTTCCAGTGGCGCTGGCCGGGCCAGGCTTGAGCGCCCACGATCTCGGACAGGAAGGCCTCCGACGCGGCGTCGCCATGCAGGATGTTGTTCTCGCCGCCCTCCTCGTAATTGAGGACGAACTGCACAGCGACATTGGCGCCGCCCGGCCATTTCGGATCGGGGATCGCCCGCCCATAGCCCTTCATGTCACGCGGGTAGGAACTCACAGCCAGCCTCCGGGATAGAGCGATTTCACACGCTCATCCCTTAGCAGATCGGCGGATGCGCCGTGAAGCGGCCCTGGCCCCGCCAAATCCGGCTGCTATGTCTTGAACCGCTCGTCAACCTCCACCTGCAGCGCGTTGGCCAGCGCATTGGTCTGGCTGGCCATGGCGATGACCTGCAGAAGCTCGGCATGCTGGGCTGGCGTCATGCCCTTGGCCCGGGCCGCGGCGGTGTGCGAATGCACGCAATAGCTGCAGCCGTTGGTGGCGGATACCGCGATGTAGATCATTTCCTTGACCAGCGGATCGAGCGCGCCGGGCGCCATCGCCTGCTGCAGCCGCTCCCAGATGGCCTTCAGCAAGGCCGGGTCGTGCGCCAGCGCGCGCCAGAAATTATTCACATAGTCGGTGTTCCGCTTGAGGCGGATATCGTCGAAGACGGCGCGGGCCTCCGGCCCCGCCGTCTCGTCGCCAAGCAGCGTCTGCGTCGCCATCACATCGTCGCGATGATGCGCGCCGGACCGCCGGTGCCGCCCCGGTGCTTGGGCGCGCCCACGAACACCGTGGCGCCCTTGGCCGGCACGGCGTCGAGGTTGTTGACGTTCTCGATGCCATAGCGGCCGCCCGGCAACCAGGAATAGTGAACCGCGAAATCCTTGGAATTGCCGGGATCGAGGGACAGCGTGTCAACGGCGATGGCGGCGGCGCCGATCTCGGCCAGCATGTCGGTCGCTTCCTTGGCGAAGCCCGGGAAGGCGAAATTGCCGTCCGGCAGATTGCGGAACGACGGATCGCCCACCTTCGCCGCCCAGCCGGAGTTCATCGCCACGCAGGCGCCTTTCGGAATCTCGCCGTTGGCGGAGACCCAGGCCTCGACATCGGCCTTGGTGACCGCGGCGTTGGGATCGTCCTTGGCCTTGGCCTTGATGTCGATCACGCAGAGCGGGCAAACCAGCGTCTGCGGCTCAAGATCGGCAACCGATGTACCCGCCTCGGTGAAGTGCAGGGGCGCGTCGATGTGGGTGCCGGTGTGCTCGAAGATGGTGAGCTTATAGATCGTGTAACCGTCCTTCTTGAAGTCCACGATCTTCTCGGCGGTGATGCCGGGCTGGCCGCTGAAGGTGGGGAACTTGTCGTCGTAGACATGGGTCAGGTCGACGACCTTGCCGGAGCTCTGCGCCAGCGTCTCTTTCGCGCTGACCATGCTGGCCGCCAGCGCGGCCGCTCCCGCCGCGGCGGACTTTATCAGAAACGAGCGGCGCGAGGCGGCCGACGCCTTCACGCCCTCGATGATGCAGGTATTGCACATGGTGGTTTTCTCCCTGTTTGCCGTAAAGGCCAGACAAGGCTAGGCCAGCGCCGCCGCCAAGGCAACGGGCTGCCGTCACCGCATGCAGTTGCGGTAATAACGGTTATAGAGGTTGGACCACTGGCTGTTGGACCGCAGCATGCCGAGCCCGCCGCCGATCAGGGCGCCGCGCGTGGCATTGCGCGTGACATTGCGGTTGCCGCCCGCCACGCTGCCAACGCCTGCCCCAAGCGCCGCCGTGCCCGCCGTGGTGCGGTAGAAATTCCGGTCGGCGTAGCGCGTGGCCCGCGCCGCGCAGTCCCGGCTGCGCTGGGCCTGGGATGCCTCGGCGGCGGTGGTGATGGAGAGGCTCACCGGCGCCTCGGGCACCGGAGACAGCACGGCAAGGCCAAACAGGACAGCGCCGATCTTGACGAGTTTCATTTGGTTTCCTCCTTCTGCTACCGGCAATCGGATTACACGGTATATCAAGACAAGGTCTTCCGCCAGATCGGCCGCTTCTATTCGGGGATGACCTTCCCGGTCTCAGCCTCGTAAGCATCGGCCGGCGCCGCCATGGCGGTGTCCGTCCTGGCCTTGGTGCCGGGCATGATCTCGAAGCGGGGGTCGAATTCCACCATGGCCGCCGCCAGCTTGCCGAGGATGCTGACATCGCCGGCCGCGGTGGCGGTTCCATCCTTCAGCTGATCCTCGAGCTTCTTCGCGCCCATCATGGTGAGCTCGAGATCGGCCCGGTTGATGGTGAGCGTCAGGTCAGGCTTTTCCGCCTGGAAGCCGGCAATATTGGTGAGGGTGGCGTTCTCGAGTTCGACGAGGAATTTCTCGCCATTGTCGGGGGTCACCAGGTTCATGACAAAACTCAACCCCTCGACCTTGCGGCTGTCCATCTTAATGGCGAGGAAGTTGAGGAACAGCTCGGTTGACATGGCGCGGATCACGTCGGGGCTGCCGCTGCTCGCCGCCTCGCCCTGCGGGATCCCCGATCTCAGCTCATAGGCGGCGGCGAGGAAGCTGTTGCGCAGGCCGGGGTTCTCCTGCTGGTAGCCGAGCTGCTCGAAGATGTCGGCGAGCAGGTCCCTGGCGGGCTCGTTTTGCGGTTCGGCCTGCACCAGCTTGTTGACGATCTCCATCGCCAGCATGAACTTGCCGCCGTTGAACAGCTCCTGCCCGCGGGCGATGATCTTGGCGGACCCGCCCATCATCTCGACATAGAGCGGGGCTGAGTCCTCGGGCGAGAGCGGAACCAGGGTCGCCGGGTTGCAATCCCAGAAACCGAGGAAGCGCTGCACGACACCGCGCGCGTTATGCTCCGGCGATCCATGATAGCCGCGGCAATGCCATTTCTGCAGGATCGAGTCCGGCAGGCGGTAGACATTGTGGATCTGGTTGATGGTGACGCCCTGATTGGCGAGATGCAGGACCTGGTTGTTCATATGGGCATAGAGATCACGCTGGTCGCGCAGCACTTCCTGGATGCGGGCGTTGCCCCAGCGCGGCCAGTGGTGCGAGGCGAACATCACTTCCGCCTCGATGCCGAAGCGGTAGAGCGCCTCGGCGATGTATTTCGACCAGCGCAGGGGATCGCGCACCTGGGCGCCACGCAGCGTATAGATGTTGTGCAGCGTCGCCGTGACGTTCTCGGCCATCCACAGGGCCTTCATGTCCGGGAAGTAGGTGTTCATCTCGCGCGGGGCTTCGGTGTTCGGCGTGTTCTGGAAAATCATCCTGACGCCGTCGACTTCGAACTCCTCGATCGCTTCGGAGACAAGCCGGTTCGGGGCAATGAGCCCCGCCTGGCCGGCGGAAATCTTGTGGCCCAGGCCCTGGGTCACGAAACCATGCTGCGACACCGGCAGCAGCAGGCCGTATTGATAGAACAGGCGCCGGTTCATGGCGTTGCCGGCGAAGACATTCTCGGAAATGGTGAAATCCATGAAATCGACGGGCGCGATGATCTGCACCTTGCCCGACGCCACGTCCTCGTCCCTGATGCCGAGGCCGCGCACGCCGCCCCAGTGATCGCCATGCGTATGGGAATAGACGACCGCGGTGACCGGCAGGCCGCCGCCCACTTTCTCCTGGAACAGCTTCAGCGCGGCGCGCACCACCTCGGCCGTGACCAGCGGATCGAACACGATCCAGCCGGTCTTGCCGCGCACGAAGGTGATGTCCGAGAGGTCGGCGCCGCGCACCTGGTAGATGCCGGGGATCACTTCATAGAGGCCGTAATTGTTATTGAGCCTCGCGATGCGGAGCATCGAGGGGTGGATGCTGTCGAATTCACGGTCCTCGTTGAGGAACTGGAAGCGCTCCATGTCCCAGGCGACGTGGCCGCCATCGGCCATGATCTTGAGATCGGGCATGGGCGCGATGAAGCCCTTCTCCACTTCCTCGAGATCGCGCTCGTCGGCGAAGGGAAGATCGGCGGCCGATGTCTTGATCACATCAAGCGTGAAGCGGGACGGCGCCTTGCCCTTGGGGTGGAAGTGGCCGGCCAGCGGCGTGGCCTCCTGCGCCCGGGCCGGGCTTTCCTCGAACAGCACGCCGCCGCCGACCGCGAAGGCGGCGCCGGTGGCCGGGATGGAGGCCAGCAGATCACGTCTTGTTGCCATGAGATATTCTCCTCGAAGGACCGTTCCATGACTGGCGATTCCAGCATGGCACACTGATCAAGATTGTCTTTGCAGCCTAAATTGGGAATTCTGGTGGCCGTCCGCTCATCTGTCAATTGCGATAGGGCCGGAGCGCAATCTTGGCGCGAGCGGCGCGGCCTTCCCTTCGTGGCGTCATCTTTTCGTCAATTTGTTGCGCTAGGAAAAAAAACATGTTATGGACGTCTCAAGCTGGAGGAACCCCGATGATCCGTTTTGCACTGGCCGTGATGTTTCTCGCCGTTGTCGCCGCGCCGGCGATGGCGAATGGTTCGAACCCGTTCCGCGCCCAGGGCAATGAGCCTTTCTGGTCGCTGATCATGTCCGACGACACCATCACGTTCCAGCCGATGGACGGCGCGGCGGTGACGGTGAAGCCGGCACCCGCCCCCCGCCGGGAGGGCAAGGCCGATGTTTATGAAGCCGCGGCTCTCACGCTGACCGTCGCGGAGAAAATCTGCAACGACACCATGAGCGGCATGCCGTTCCCGAGAACTGTGACCGTGACCAGCGGCGGCAAGACCTTCACCGGCTGCGGTGGCGAACCGGCCTCGCTGCTGCATGGCGACTGGCAGATCACCGCAATCGAGGGCAAGCCGGTGGCTGCCGGATCCGCGCCGTCTGTCAAATTCGGCGAGGATGGCAAGATCAACGGCAACGGCTCCTGCAACCGGTTCTTCGGCGGCTACAGCCTGACCGGCGAGGGCCTCACGGCCGGGCCCCTCGCCTCGACAAAAATGATGTGCGAACAGGCGCTGATGGCGCAGGAGCGCGCGGTGATGGAGATTCTCGAAGGCCTGTCCGGTTTCGCCATCGCGGATGACGGCACGCTGACGCTCCGCGCCCGGGACGGGCGGACGATGACCGCAAGGGCCGCGGGCTGAATGCCTGACCGCGAAATCCTCTTCGCGGCCAGCAAAGAAGACCCCCGGGTCAAGTCCGGCGTGGCGGAGTTTTGGCGGCCCCTTGCGCCGCGCGAACGAGCGGCGGCGGCTTCGATGCCCCGCGTCCGACCGGCAAAATCGATGGCGGCTCGCTCTTCGGCGCATAGAGCCACAAGACCATGTAAGTCGCGCCAGTTGGCGCCGTTGGCCAGTTTGGTTCCTTATCCGGCCCAGGCGAGGCGTGCCGCACAACAACCGCGGCGTCAACCTTCTGCATGCCCTGCATGAGACCTTGCATGACTTCCGCGGGCTGGGCGTAGGCGAGATCACAAGAACCGAGGGTTTTGCCCGGCCCCGCGCCAATGCGGGCCAGCCGCTTGCGGAACCAGAATTCATCCGGCACAGGCGGCGCGCAGATGCGGCTCGACCATGATCGCTCCGCTTTCGTCATCGATGGTTTCGCCGCGCTCGCAGAACCGGCGTCGCATTTCTGGCCACCAGCATGGCAAGCCGTCCTCGCGCTGTTGTTCCGCGAAGCTGCCTGTTTCACCGTCCCAGGGCAAGCAGCAGCGTGAACACAAGCAGGGCGAGCACAAGCATGGATGACGACACACTCCAGCGGCGCGCCACCGACTCGGCGCTTGCCAGCTGACCAAGGCACCAGTTGACGGCGTGAGCCACGCCGTCCCACAGTTTCAGAACGGGGTCGGCGATGATTTCCGCATCGCTGGTGGCGGTCTGCCGGGGCAGCAGTCTGAGGGCGGCGAGACTGAAGGCAATCACCAGGCCGGCCGCCACCGGCCATGCGAGATCCAGCAGCGCGGCGGGTGTCACGGCATCGGCCGTGGCAAGGTCCGTGGCCCTGGCAAACAGCAGCCACGGCAACAGCATCGCCAGCGTGAACGTAAGCAGCCAGGCCGGCAGCGCGCCCCGGTTTGGCGCGGCCGCCGGCGGCATCTCGCGGATCAGGCGGATGAAATGCAGCATCAGCAGCGTGCTGCCGGTGGCGGCAAGGGCGAACAGCCATTCGGCAACGCCGCCGCCCGTCAATGGCTTCACCGCCAGCTTGGCGAGCGCGCCGCCGGTGAGCGGCAGGCCCGCAAATCCGAGTGCGGCAAGGCTTGCGGTGATCAGCACCAGCCAGCGCGCGCCGGCAATCGCGGCGATGGCCAGGAACAGCCCGCCCTTCGCCAGCACATGATAGAGCGCATAGAAGCCCACCAGCACGGCAGCCTGCGCATTGCCAAGCGCCAGGCCCGCGCCGAGCGCCGCCGCCATCTGCCCGAGCTGTCTGACGGATGAATAGGCCAGCACCATGCGCTGTTTCCGCTGCCACAGGCCAGCGCCGATGCCATAGAAGCCCGCGAACAGTCCCGCGACCAGCAGCGCCGTGCCCCAGCCTTGCATCGCACCTTCGAAGGGGAGAAACCGGATCAGCCCGATGACGCCGGCCTTGGAGGTGGCC